>DASYNQ010000197.1:0-4775 GCA_036008425.1 Methylocella sp.
GTTTGGCACGCTCGGCGGTCCCCGTCTGCTGCTGCGCCGCCTTCGCGAAGTCATGGCGGAGCCGGTCAGCCCGCAGGCCCGCCTCGACAAGATCGTCGTCCATATCGCCGCGAACATGGTCGCGGAAGTCTGCTCGGTCTACGTGCTGCGCGCCGACGGCCGGCTCGAACTTTATGCGACGGAAGGCTTGAATCGCGAAGCCGTTCATCTGACCACGCTGCGTACGGGCGAAGGTCTCGTCGGCCTGATTGCCAAGACCGCCGAGCCGCTCGCGCTCGCCGATGCGCAGTTGCATCCGGCGTTCGTGTACCTGCCGGAGACCGGCGAGGAAATCTATTCGTCTTTCCTCGGCGTTCCAATCCTGCGCGGCGGCAATACGCTCGGCGTGCTGGTCGTCCAGAACAAGGCACGCCGCACCTATCCCGAAGAGGAGATCGAGGCGCTCGAGACAACGGCCATGCTGCTCGCCGAAATGATCGCCTCGGGCGAATTGGAATCGCTCGCCCTGCCTGGCCGGGATATTGCGCTCCGCCGGCCGCTTGCCTTGAAGGGCACTCCGATCGCCGACGGCGTCGGGCTTGGCCACGTTGTCCTGCATGAGCCGCGCATCGTCGTCAAACAGCTCATTGCCGAAGATATCAAGGTGGAGATGGTGCGGCTCGACACTGCCATTGGGGCCATGCGTGAATCGCTCGATCTTCTGATTGAACGCGGCAACATGGGTCCCGGCGAACATCGCGACGTTCTTGAAACGTTGCGGCGTATCGCGCATGACCGCGGCTGGCTGCGCCGGCTGCACGAGGCGGTGGCGACCGGGCTCACCGCCGAAGCCGCGGTCGAACGTGTCCAAAACGTCGCGCGCGCTAAATTGCAACGGCGGACCGAGCCTTTTTTGCGCGAATGGCTGCATGATTTCGACGAACTCGCCAACCGGTTGCAGCATCAGCTCACCGGTCAGGGTTTTGTGAGCGCGCACAAGGATTTGCCGTATAATTCGGTGATCGTCGCACGCGCCATGGGGCCTGCCGCGCTGCTCGAATACGATCGCGCTAAGATTCGCGGCCTTGTCCTCGAGGAATCCGGCGCCTTAAGCCATGTCGCGATCGTTGCCCGCGCGCTCGGCATCGCGGCCGTCGGCGAGGTACCCAACATCGTCGATTTGGTTGAGCCCGGCGATGCCGTGATCGTCGATGGCATCGCTGGCGACGTTCATTTGCGTCCGCTGCCCGACGTCGAACATTCCTATGCCGAAAAGGCGCGGCTGCGCGCCCGCAAGCAAGAGCAATATCACAAATTGCGCGATGTGCCCGCCGTGACCAAGGACGGCGTCGCGATCGATCTGCATATGAACGCCGGAATGCTGGTCGATCTTCAGCACGTCGCGGAGACGGGGGCGGTGTCGGTCGGGCTTTTCCGGACCGAAATCCAGTTCATGCTGGCGTCGCGATTGCCAACGATGAGCGAGCAGGAGGCGTTTTACCGGACCGCCCTCGATATTGTCGATGGCAAGCAGATTACTTTCCGCACACTCGATATCGGCTCCGACAAGGTTCTACCTTACATGACGACGGTCGAGGAGGAGAACCCGGCGCTTGGATGGCGCGCCATCCGCATCAGCCTCGACCGGCCGAGCCTTTTGCGTTCGCAATTGCGCGGCTTGCTGCGTGCCGGCTCGGGACGCGAAATGCGCATCATGTTTCCGATGATCGCAACGCTCGAGGAATTCGAAACCGCGAAATCTTTTGTCGAAAATGAACTCGTCCATTTGCGGCAGCACGGGCGGGCGCCCCCCTCCGATCTCAAGCTTGGCATCATGGTGGAGGTGCCTTCGGTGCTTTGGCAGCTCGACGAAATCTGCCGGCAGGTTGATTTTCTTTCGGTAGGCTCGAACGATCTCGTGCAATATCTTTATGCCGCCGACCGCGCCAACAAGCGGGTCGCCACACGATTCGATCCCCTATCGGCGCCGGTCTTGCACGCCTTGAAGCTCATTGCCGGCAAAGCCCGCGCGGCCGCCACGCCGTTGACCCTTTGCGGCGAAATTGGCGGCAAGCCGCTCGAAGCCATGGTCTTACTTGCGTTAGGCTATCGCGGCCTGGCGATGTCGGCCGCGTCAATCGGACCCGTCAAAGCCATGGTCCTCGCGACCAATGTCGGTGAGGCGGAAGATTTTGTCGCGACCCTCATGAAGGAGGCGACCGGGGGCCAGTCGTTGCGCGACAAATTGCGCAAATTCGCGAAAGCCAATGGCATCCCGGTTTGAGGGGCCGTTGGCGGCTCGTCCGAGGGTGAGTGAGCGGGGAAAATGGATGCGGTAAGCTCGAATTAACGGATCGCTTACCGGGATCAGTTACCTTGCGGCATGGTCATATACAGGCGTGCGCGCGCGACTCTCTATCCCTTGGCTCTTTATTGCGTCTCCGGCTTGATCGGCGGCTATTTCGTTTGGCATGCGGTGAACGGCGAGCGCGGTCTTAAAACCAAGGACGAATACGAACACAAGATCGCGGCGCTGCGCGGCGAGTTGGAGAGCCTCAAATCGGAGCATGCCTTGTGGAATCACCGAATCGCATTGCTGTCCGGCCGCGCGATCGATCGCGATCTTCTTGACGAAGAGGCGCGCGCACTCCTTGGCCAAGTCAATCGGAACGATCTTGTCGTATTCCTTCCGCGAACGCAAAAGTGAACCGCGCGCGCGAGCCCAGGATTGCCCTGAAAGCTTTGCGTCGGACGGCCGAAACTCTCACGTGTAGGTGATCCGGGAACTTACGGTGCATCGCGAGACTTAAGCGAGCAACGCTTTTGTCTCACGGTATGATTCATGCGCCACGAACATTCGCTGGATGCCTTGAACTTCTTCCTCGCCGATGTTCGCCAGGGGCTTGGGCCCTATCTCGCCATTTACCTCTTGACGGAGCGGCAGTGGGCGGAGGATCAGATCGGCTTCGTGATGACGATTGCCACCGTCTGCGGCCTTATCGTGCAGACTCCGGCGGGCGCGCTGACCGATGCGAGCCACGCCAAGCGGGCGATCATTGTCGCCGCCGCCGTTGTCGTGACCGGCACCTCGATCCTCCTTCCTTTCATGTCTTCCTTTGTCCTTGTCGCCGGATCGCAAGCGGCGGCCGACGCGGCGGCAGCCTTTTTCGGGCCGGCGATTGCCGCGATCACTTTGGGAATCATGGGGCCTCGGACGTTTACCCGCCGCATCGGCCGCAACGAGAGCTTCAATCATGCCGGCAACGCGGCTTCGGCGGCGCTTGCCGGAGTTTGCGCGTGGATATGGGGGCCAATCGTCGTCTTCTATCTTATCGCGAGCATGGCTCTGCTTTCGATTGTGAGCGTCCTCACCATTCGAGCCGAGGCGATAAACGACGATCTCGCCCGTGGTCTTCACGACGGGCTTTCCGCATCGCAAGAAAGACCTTCTGGTCTCAGCGCGCTCATGAGCAGCCGGGGCATTTTGATCTTCTGCCTTTGCTGCGTGATTTTCCATCTCGCCAATGCCGCCATGCTGCCGTTGGTCGGCCAGAAATTGGCTTTGCAGGACGAGAACGAAGGCACCGCTCTCATGTCGGGCTGTATCGTCGCGGCGCAGGTCGTCATGGTGCCGATGGCCGCTCTGGTCGGCCACAAGGCCGATATTTGGGGCCGAAAGCCTTTGTTTCTCGCCGGATTGGCCATCCTGTCTCTGCGCGGTTTTCTCTACCCACTATCGAACGATCGCTTTTGGTTGTTCGCGGTCCAAAGTCTCGATGGCGTCGGCGCGGGCCTTTATGGCGCGCTTTTTCCGCTCATTGTCGCGGATCTGACGCGCGGCACCGGCCATTTCAATCTGGCCCAAGGAGCCGTGATTACCGCGCAAGGCATCGGCGCGGCGCTTAGCACGTCTTTGGCTGGCCTCGTCGTCGTTCACGCGGGGTTTTCCGCCGCCTTTCTCGTGCTCGCCGGCATAGCGGCTTCAGGATTTCTGCTTTATTTCTTTGGCATGCCGGAAACGCGAGGCCTCGATGCGGTCGCGCCAAGCGCTATCGCCAAACGAGCACTCTTCCCATGAGCCCTGCTTCAAACGACTGGCGGACGGCCCGCTTCGGTTGCTGTCTTCGTTTTGACCTGCGGGAGTGGCGCTCGGCCGCGCTCCCGGGTCGGCATAGCGCTCGTTTGCGCGCGGTCCGTTTCGCCCTGCGCCGCGCCCATTCGGCGCCCATGCTTTTGGCCGCATTCGTAATCGTCACCGGGTTTTTCTCCGCCTTTCTCAAGAATGACTCAAGTCCTTACAATATTAAACTACGACAGGAACGCCATGAGGAACCAACCGGAAGCCGGTGAGCGGAGCGGATTGGCCGAAGCCGAGACCGAGGCGCTCCAGCGCTCGGCGGTATCCAACCGTGCGGTAACGCGGGGTGACGTCATGCCATCGATTGAACCGCTGAACTGCCAAAATCCAGCCGGCAAGCAGGACTCTGGCGGATCCGAGTCCAGACCGCATTCGATCGAGCGTGTCACGACCGCGTTCGTCGCTACAGCGCTCGTCGTGATGGGAACCCTCGTTGTGACAGGGGCGCTTCTCGTGATCGTAGCGCTTATCCCCCTGGGAATAGATGCCGCACAAAGCGTCTCCGTCCGCGTGCTGACGAGGCAAATAACGGGGGACGCCGGGACGACGATCGCCGCCATCACGATCTTTGCGGGAACGTATCTGTTCATCGCCATCGGCAAGCTGCCTGGCTATCAGCTCGACCGCGCTGGCGCGGCGTTGCTGGGCGCGAGTCTCA
>DASYNQ010000198.1:0-1784 GCA_036008425.1 Methylocella sp.
CGCCCATGCCGAGTTCGCGCATGGCGGCTTCGTCGAGGACCGTAACCTCGACCCCGAGCTTCTTAAGCACCATGACGCGATTGGCGAACTCTTCCGGGTTGAGGACGTTCGCGGGTTCGTTGACGAGCGAGCGGGCGGTCAACACACCGGCCGCCACGGCCTCCCCCCCTTTCGCTTCGCGGCGGACGCCGGCTGGGTCTCCCGCGGCAAGAACGATATCGGCGCGGCCCTTGTTCTCCCCGTCTTCGTTCTTCTTGGTCTTGTAATGGTCGAACCGGTATTCGCGGAGCCGCATCCCAAGCGTGAATTCGGTGGCCGCGCGGACCGGATCCTTGGCGAGGCTGGGCGGATCGAAAGCGACGGTGGCGGTTGCGGCATGACCAAGCTTGCCCATGACAAAGCCGCCGAGGCCGGCATGGTCGAAGGGCTCTGGCGGCACGTTCTTTTTGATTTGGCCCTCCCCATCTTCGCTGTCGCCATCGCCGCCGGTCCCAACCACGACCAGCCGTTCGGCGGCGAGCCCGGCCGGCGCGATGAGATCGAGCGCGGTCAAAGCCTTCCCCTTGAAGTTGACGGCGGCGGCCGCCTTTTTGATCAGCGCCTCGCCTCGATCGCCAATGAGGCGACGGGTCGCCGCGCCGAAAGCGAAATCCTTGCCCATGAAAATGACCAGAGTCCGCGCGTGTCCGGCTTCGCCGCCGGCCCGTTCGGGCAAGACCCGCGTTTGAACCGGCAACGCCGTGAGCGCGACGAATTCGATTTTCATTGTTGCGGTCATCTGTTCCGCTGCCGCGCCCGGCGCGCTTTTGCGCCGGCGTGCTGCTCTGCTGGCGCGCTTCCCAATCAGGTGTTTGTTCGCGCGTACCCCGCGCGATTTCGCAAAACCATCCACGCGCCTGGCCGTTGAAACCATCGGTTCGACCCTATCCTGACAAATCCTCCGCCTGGACAAGCAGGCGCGAGGGCATCCCCAGCGCTGACTTTCGCATTTTTTCTTGCCGCGGCCGGGGCGGCCGCGACCCAAGAGGATCCGACCACCCGCGCCTTGGCGCGCAGTCCCGGAAACCACTCCCGGTTGTCGCCACAAAATCATGCGCAAACAACAAGTTTGAAGTCCGATCAACTTTAACCCTAAATCGGAATCATGCTCGAAAGACCCTTTTGTCCGCCAAAAAACCGCCACTCCTTATTGTTTGAGGTGCTTCCCAAATGGGCAAATCCGTGCAAGCCAAGATTCATGCCAAGATTCATGGGGATGGAGAGGCGCGCGGGTGCCCAACAACAGCGCAAGCGCGCGGCGGAACCGAGTCATAACGGCAAGCGCGGAAAAGTCCAGTATCGAAGCCGGTTTCCAGCAAAGTGGCGAACATGATCCTTCATGAAAACTATTGCGATGGGACCAGTCGCGCGTCCGCCAAACACCGCACCTGCCTTCCGGCGATATGCGCATTGGAAACGGCGGCACCCGTCCGCCCGGCGTTGCCGGACGCCGGCCTGGATTTCGTTGCCTTTCCCGGCTCTCGCCTCGCCAAACCCAGCGCTGGATTCACACGATGATCGGTTGGACGCTAGGCCGCTACCTGTCGGCGCGATTCCTGCAGACCATCGCGGCGGTATTTCTGATGATTTCTGGCATGATCTATGTCGTCGATTTTGTCGAGCTTTTGCGACGCGCCGGAAACATTCAAGGCGTCTCGGCTGGAGATATCGCCTACCTCTCCTTTCTGCGTGTCCCTTCGGTGTCCGAGCAGATCATGCCGTTTTGCGTGTTGTTCGGCACGATG
>DASYNQ010000199.1:0-2482 GCA_036008425.1 Methylocella sp.
GACAAGCGCAACCGATCCGGCCGCCGTCGTGCCCGCCTCTGCCTCGGCGAGCAGCACGGCAAGATCGTCATCGCCCGGTCCACGTCTCGCCGATAGCGCCCGGCGGCTGAACAGCTCCCAAAAGCTACGGCGTGTCTTGAAGGGAGTATTGAGCACCCTCAGCTTTTCGCGCCAAACCTTGGCTATTTGCGCCCAAAGCTTGATCTCGTGCGGCAGCAGGGCTTCAAGCCTGCCGCGTATCGCCTGCGCTAGAACGGGCGAGCCTCCGTCGGTCGAAATGCCGATGACGAGAGGCGAGCGATCGACGACCGCGCCGAACTGAAAATCCGAAAATCCGGGCTTGTCGATGACGTTGACCGCGACACCCGCGGCGCGCGCGGCGGCCTGAAACTCCGCCGCCTCGGCGGCGCTCTCAGCTTCTACGATGGCGAGCGCGGCGCCGCGAAAATCCTCTGGTTCGATCCGGCGCGAAACGAGGGCGACCGCCGGGCAGCGCCTTGCCAAAGCAACGAGTCCAGAACAAGAGTCCAGGCTAAAAACGTCTAGCCTCGCCCCCGCCGCCTGGCAAAGCTCGGCCTTCCAGAGGACGGCATTGGAGCCGCCCGCGAGGACCACGCGTTTGCCGGCAAGCGAAAAGAAAACCGGCACGCAGGCAAGCCCCCGCATTAGAGGGCCGCGATTCTCCTCATCTTCGCCGGGGAGTGAAAAAATCTCGTTCATCCGCGCGTTTTGTCCTATTGGATGTCTTAGTCTGCCGTTCAGTTGCCCCTTCATTGACCTAGCGAAACTAGCGCGCGTGGCCATTAGCCGATCGGGACGATGTTATGGGGGTCTGACGCGAGACTACGTTGCCGCTTCAAATGGGCAATTATATCGTTGACATTCCAGCCCAGCCGCGAGGATCAAACCGCTTGTTCACGCCTTGCAAGGAATATGCGCGGCAGACTTTGCACTCGATATAACATATTGGCGTCTTGTCAGCCAATTGGCACCGCGGCAAGGTAGGACCGATGCCTGCGGTTCCATCGCCACGAGGAATTTCGTTTGGGCTTCGCTGTCGGACATTTCAAACGCAAGCTTGGCTTCCTTGTCTTGCTCGCCCTGCTTTCCTTGGCCCAACGTCCGGCGGCGGCCGGCGGCGGCGTTTTCGTGCCGGGCTTTTGGGACCCGCATCATCGCGCCGCCAAGCCCGATCTCAGCGGCCTGCGGAGCCTGCGCTTCTTAACCGAGGACGATTACCCGCCGTTCCACTTCGCGCTGCCGGACGGAACGCTGTCCGGATTCGACGTCGATCTGGCGCGCGCCATTTGTGACGAATTGAAAATTACTTGCACCATCCAGGCGCGGCGTTTTGATACATTGATCGACGCGCTAAATGACGATCAAGGCGACGCGCTCATGGCGGCTATCCGCATCGATGCGCAAACCCGCGCGAAGCTCGATTTTTCCGGGCCATATTATACCACCCCGGCTCGTTTCGCGTCGCTGAAGGCCATGGCGGCCGAGCCGGCGACACCGGAAAGCTTGCGCGAAAAAACCGTCGGCGTTCAAACAAAGAGCGCGCACGAAGCCTATCTGGAAAGGTTTTTTCCAGATACGTTCCGCAAATCCTACGAATCACAAAAGCTGCTGCGCGAGGCTCTCGTTAGAGGTGAAATCGACACAATTTTCGGCGACGGGATATCGCTCAGCCTGTGGCTCGACAGCCAGGATGGGCAGCACTGTTGCGGCTTTCGCGGCGGTCCTTACATGGACGCAAAGTTTTTTGGCGAAGGCGCTGGGATCGCGGTGAAGAAAGGCAACTCCCAGTTGCGTCAGGTGCTCGATTACGCGCTCGCGGCGCTTGCCGCGCGGGGAACTTATACCAACCTCTATCTCAAATATTTCCCGCTCGGATTTTATTGAAGGCCGGAACCGGTTTCCGCTTTTGCCTAAACAGGCTTGGGCCACGTCTCCAATTCAAGAAACAACGCTTCGGGTGGCATGTGGCTGCCGAGAGTGTCGCGTTTAGGAAATTGCAATCAATTGTCTTGAGCTTTGGTAAACCCGCAAACGACCCACATCAAGGTGTGTAAGCCTAGAAGTCCGCCGCCAATTTCGCTGCTTTCTTCTTGCCCCACGCGATGCTCTCTTCCCCCTTCTCTTTCCCGCCCCACGTCGTGCCTTCCACCACCAGCGTACGGACCTCCTTGACACCGATAAACTTCAGCCAGAAATCAATGTATCCTTTCTGATGGTCGAACCAGGAAGCGGGCGTCGGCGAGTCTTCCGCGTAGGTCCCGCCCCGCGCATAGACCACGAAGGCACGGGGGGTTTTCAGCAAAGGGCCGTACTCCTTGCCGTCATAGGTAAAGAGCATGGTCCGCTGACAGGTCAGATCAATCAATTGCTTGACCTTGTAAGGGTAGGCGAAGTTCCACATAGGCACTCCGAGGACGATTCGGTCGGCCCGTTGAAAGCGTGCCGCCAGCTCTTGGATCTT
>DASYNQ010000200.1:0-4102 GCA_036008425.1 Methylocella sp.
TAGATCGCTTTTGGAGCGATATGGTCTGCGCGCCACCCGTCAGCGTCTAGGTCTTGCGAGACTTCTCTTCAGCAAAGGCAATAGGCATGTGACCGCCGATACCTTGGCGGCGGAGGCCAATGCTTTGAAAATGCCTGCTTCTCTGGCGACAGTTTATAATGTGCTTAATCTCTTTTCCGAAGTTGGCATCGTGCGCGGGCTCGCAATCGAAGGTACAAAAACGGTTTTCGATACGAATACGAGCGATCATAGTCATTTCTTTTTCGAAGATACCGGCGAGATCGCGGATATTCCTCTCGAAGGAATGAAGTTTGCCGGCGATGTCACGCCACCGGAGGGCTATGAAATCGCCAAGGTGGACGTCGTCATCCGGCTGCGCCGCAAGACGAGCACCAACGTTTAAGCTCGATACGAGGCGGCCGGGCGTGGCGAGGATTCGCTGCGTAACAGTGAGAGTTGAATGGCCGAGCCGGTTCTGTCGCCCGCGCGTTCCGTGTTTGGATCGCTGGTGCTGATCGCCGTTGTCATCGGTGGCGCTGCTGCCGCCTTCGCCTACACGGCGGGATGGTTCTCGCCCCAGCGCCTCACGCCGGACAAGCTGGTGGATGCGTTCACGCCTCCCACTGGCGTGCCGCTCGGCCATCGCCGCAACCATGCCAAGGGCATCTGCTTTACCGGCATGTTCGAAGCAAATGGGGCCGGGGCGGCGCTCTCGCGGGGTCAGGTTTTCACCCGCGGCCAGTATCCGGCCCTCGGGCGCTTCAATCTCGCCACCGCCGACCCGAACGCGCCGGATGCGACGGTCCGGGTGCGGGGCATGGGACTGCGGATCTCGACCCCGGACGGGCAGGAATGGCGCACCGCCATGATCGATCCCCCATTCTTTCCGGTGTCGACGCCACAAGCCTTTTACGAGCACTTGGTTGCCTCGGCGAGCAAGGACCCGAACGCGATGAAGACATTCGCTGGTGTGCATCCGGAGATCGCGGCGTTCGGTGCCTGGGCCAAGAGCGCCCCCTGGACGGGCAGCTACGCGGAAGAGCGGTACAACAGTCTCAACAGTTTCATCTTGATCGATAATTCCGGCGCGGAGCACGCCGTGCGATGGTCGCTCCTGCCGGCGGCACAACCCATCCCGATCTCCCCCGATGATCTCGCAAAGCGCGGTCCCAACTTTCTTGAGCAAGAGATAGCCGAGCGGGTCCGCGGCGGGCCGCTGCGCTGGACCATGGTAGTGACCGTCGCCAATCCCGGCGATCCCACTGCGGACCCGAGCAAGGCCTGGCCGGAGGACCGTCGTACCATCGAGGTCGGCACGCTCACCGTGCAACAGATCCAACCCGAGCGGGATGGCCCGTGCCGCGACATCAACTTCGATCCTACCGTCCTGCCGACCGGCATACGGACGTCGGACGACCCGTTCCCGGCCGCGCGGTCGTCCACCTACGCGAAGTCGTTTGATCGTCGCACGGCGGAGGCCAAGGACTATCCCCGAACTGCAACGGACGCCAAGCCATGATCGGGGACCGCCAACGCTTCACCCCGCTCCAGCGCCTGCTGCACTGGCTCATGGCGGTCTGCATCTTTGCGATGCTCTTCATCGGCGTGGGCATGGTGTCCACCGTCATGCCCAAGTATCTGACGCTCGTTTCGATTCACAAGCCGCTCGGGATCGCAATTCTGGTGCTCGCGCTCGTCCGCCTGGTGGTGCGCCTGCGCTTTGGTGCGCCGTCGCTGCCGGCCGGCTGGCCCGAGCCGATGAAGCTCGCGGCGCAACTGTCGCATTACGCGTTCTATGTCCTAATGATCGCCATGCCGCTGATCGGCTGGGGGATGCTATCGGCGGCCGCCTACCCGGTCGTGCTGTTCAGGGGCGTGCGCCTTCCAGCGATCCTACCGCAGAGCGACAGCCTGCATGCACTGCTCTGGGATGCGCACTTCTACCTTGCTTTCGTGTTCTTTGCCCTGATCCTGTTGCATGTTGCGGCGGCGCTCTTCCATGCACTCATCCGACGGGACGGCGTATTCGAGGCGATGGCGCCCGTGTCAACTCACGACGAGGTCGCGCCCGCCGAGTGACAGGGCGTTCTGGGGCGTTGTCACGTTCGCCAAATATAGGCGATTTTTGAGCCAATTTGGCTCGGCCACGACGGCCCTAAGGCATTGATATGGACATGCGAGCAGAGAGCGCCGCGCCCTATTGACAAGTAATTGCCTCAGCTGAAAACGCAGGTCTTCGCCCACCAGGATGGATGCACGCGGAGAATCGCTTTCTTGGCGCGCGCCGCAGACCTGCAGTCCTTGAAGAGAGCAAAACAGGTTGCGCCGGACCCCGACATGCGGGCTAGGCGGCAACCAGGCGCTGCGGCAAGAACAGACAACACATCGCTGATGACCGGGGCGAGCAGGCAGGCCGCCGCCTCCATGTCGTTGCGGCCATTTCGCAAAGCCGCGATCAATGCGTCCGCCGCCATTCCTGGACAAAGCTTAGGGTGCCCACCAAAACCGGTCGCCGCGCCAGGCGCGATCTTCATCAGTGAGAAAACTTTTTTCGTTGCAACCGGCTCGCCCGGATTGACGAGCAGGCCGATGAGCGGCGGCAGCGCGAGCAATGGGCCAAGCTCATCGCCGACGCCCCGCATCATCCGCGCGCGGCCCATGAGGCAAACCGGGACATCCGCTCCTGTTGCCCGCGCGGCGTCGATCACGCCAGCGTCGCCGAGCGAAACGGCATTGGCGCGCGCAAGCAGGCGCAGCGCCGCCGCCGCATCGGACGATCCGCCGCCCAGTCCCGCCGCCACCGGCAACCGCTTGACAAGATGGAAGGCGCCGAGCTTGGCACCGGGGAAACGTATTGCGAAATGACGCACCGCGCGCAACACGAGATTGTCCCCAATGCTGCCCGAGGCCGCCGCGCCCGGACCCTCGACGGAAAGCGAGAGCGGTTCGCCTTCGATGAGACTAAGCGTATCGCCCCCGCGCGACAAAGCGACAAGACTTTCGAGCGTGTGCCAACCGTCGGCGCGGCGGCCAAGCACATGCAGGGTCAAATTGATTTTCGCGGGCGCGCGTTCGGTGAGTGTTTGGAACAATACGGATGCCGCGGTCAAAGTTCATTGGAGCGATGGTCGGCGGACGCGCCCGGCCGTGCGCCTCGCAATGTCCCCCATGGCGCTGCCGCGGCGCGTGGAGTTGTGCCTCGGGGCGGCGCGTGTCAGCCCCCGTTTTTTTTCGGTTCGGTTTGCGCCGCGGCCGGATGCGTGTCCTCGTCGAGACCATGTTCAATCTTGTGCAGGATTTTGACCTTATCCTCCGGCTCTGGATCAAGGTCGCGCGCGTGATTCCACTGGAAATGCGCCTCGAGTTTGCGTCCTGCCCGCCAATAGGCATCGCCGAGATGGTCGTTGATCACGGGATCCGAAGGCTTGAGGTCGATTGCCCGTTCGAGTTCCTTCACCGCCTCGTCGTTGCGGCCGAGTTTGTAATTTGCCCAGCCAAGACTATCGACGATATATCCGTCGGTCGGCCGCAGTTCGACTGCCCGCCGCAGCATGTTGAAGGCTTCGTCGAGATTCATGCCTTGATCGACCCAGCTGTAGCCAAGATAGTTCAAGACCAGGGGCTGGTCCGGATAAAGCGCGAGCGCCTGCACGAGGTCGGCCTCCGCCTCCGGCCATTTCTTCTCGCGCTCATACGAAATCCCCCGGAAATAATAAATTGGCCAATTGGCTTTTTCGGGCTTGCTCGTCGCGGCCAAGGCACGCGAATAGGTTTCGATCGCCTCGGCATAATGCTTGTGCGCGCGATGCAGATTGCCAAGCGCGGATAAGGCGTCCTCGTTTTTTGGGTTTTCGTCGACGATCCGCTTGAGAAATTTGGCGGCCTCGTCCGGGCGGCCCAACGCTTCGAGAATCTGGCCGGTCTGGATATCGGCCGTCGTGCGCAAGGGATCGTTTTCGCGCACCATTTCATACACGTCGATGGCCTGCTCGTTCTGTTTGAGGCGCTCGTAGATATCGCCCAAGGTAATGATGGCGAGGCTGTTTTGCGGGGTGAGATAGAGCGCGAGCCTCAGATAGATCATGGCCGCGAGTTCGTCGCC
>DASYNQ010000201.1:0-12432 GCA_036008425.1 Methylocella sp.
AAATTGATCGACCAAATGAAAACCGGCCAGAAGGCCACCTTCATCATTTTTCAGACCCCGGAAGAAGGAATCGGCATACCGCTCGCCATGGCCGGGTTTAAGGAAGGGTTCGATGCGTTGCCGTGAATTGGGCCGGAATTCGAGGCGGCGGCGAGTGCCTATCCTGGCAAAATCCATCCTGGCCGCGCCAGTGGTGCTGGGTCTCGCTGGCTGCGGCGGCCATCTTGGCACTTTCGATACGCCCCAAACCCAAGGGGGCGGCTCGCAGGTGCTCGCCATGTTGCTGGGATTCAAGAATAACGACGCGCCGGCGGCGCCTGGAACCCAGGTCCGGCATATCTTCTGCCCGGAAGTCCTCATTCTCGAAGGCACCGCGGCGAGCCAGGCTTATGCCGGAACGCCGCCTTCGAGCGCCAATCTGCGTTATCAATATGCCCTCGACGACACGGCGCGCGAATGCACGCTCGAAGGCGATCAACTTGCGATCAAGATCGGAGTCGCGGGCAAAGTGCTGCTAGGACCCGCGGGCAGCCCCGGCGGTTTTAGCGTGCCGGTGCGCATGGCCGTTCTTCGCGAACGCGATAATCAGCCGATCGTAAGCAAGCTTTATCGCGCCGCCGTGACGGTGGCCGCCGGCGAGACCCGAGCGGATTTCACGATCGTCTCCGAACCGCTCCGCGTGCCATTCATCCAGGACCACGCGGAAGACGATTATACGATAAAGGTTGGCATCGACGAGGGCGCGAGCGCGGATAAGTCCGCCGGCAAACACGCCAAACCTTGACCGCCTGCGAGTAGCGAGGCCAACCATCCGGCCGCCCGCGGTGGTGCGAACGTATGCCCCGCGCATTGACAAATAGGCATGGCGTATTAACTGTTGCGGTGTCAGATCAGAAGACCCCGGCGGAAGAGACCGGCTCGTACTTGTTGCGGCGAGCCGGCGCCGAAGGCGCAACCGCCCCGGAAACGCTCAGGCCCACGGACCGCTCGGGGATGACACTCTGGAAAGCGATTTTCCACGTCTAAATGGAAAATCCACCGAAGGAGGCAACTTCGCTCGAAAACTACTGTCGGGCGAAGGAAATCTTTCAGGTTTCGGGACAGAGGGGGCACAGTGCGACGGTTTTTGCCGTCAGGCACATGCCATTGCTTTGTCCGGCCAGGTATTTCGATGTCCGATAACCAAACCGCCGCCGCCGTTCGCGAGTTCGCCCGCACGCCACTTTACGATTTGCATCGCGCTCTCGGCGCTCGCATGACCGATTTTGCCGGCTATGCCATGCCCGTGCAGTATCCCTCGGGCATCATCAGCGAACATCTCTTCACGCGCACGAGAGCTGGGCTGTTCGACGTGTCGCACATGGGCCAGGCTATACTTTCAGGGCCAAATGCCGCGCGCCGCCTGGAAACGCTCGTGCCGGGCGATATAGCGGCTCTTAATCCAGGGCGGATGCGCTATACCCAGTTGCTCGATGGCCATGGGAATATTTTCGACGATCTGATGGTGACGCGGCTCGATGACGAAACCGGGCGCCAGCGGCTCTTCCTCGTCGTCAATGCCGCTACCAAAAGAGCCGACTTCGCCCATCTGGCCGCCGAGCTGCCGGATTGCGCGCTGACCGTTCTCGACGGCTATGGCTTGCTCGCCCTGCAAGGACCGAAGGCCGCGGAGGTTTTGCGCCGGCACGTTTCGGCCGCCGCGGCCAAGAGTGTTGCGGCGATGCGCTTCATGTCCGCCACAAGCTTCGCGCGCGATGGTGTCGTTCTCAACATTTCGCGCTCCGGCTATACCGGCGAGGACGGTTTCGAGATTTCGATTCCGGCGACGGCGGCGCCCGGCTTCGCACAAGAATTGCTCGACGAGGCGGACGTTCGCCCGATTGGCCTCGGCGCGAGGGATTCGCTCCGGCTTGAGGCAGGCCTCTGCCTTTATGGCCATGATATCGATAGCACAACCGGCCCCGTCGAGGCGGGACTCTCATGGTCGATCTCGAAACGCCGGCGCGAGGCGGGCGGATTTTTTGGATATGAGCAAGTGAAGCGGGCGATCGATCATGGTCCGTCGCGCATGCGCGCGGGGTTCTTGCTGGAGGGTAAGGTGCCGGCGCGGGAGGGTTCCGAGATTGTGACGCTCGAGGGCCAAACCATCGGCCGCATTACGTCGGGGGGCTTCGCGCCGAGCCTCGGGCGCCCAGTCGCGATGGGCTATGTCGATGCCGCGCACGCCGCGCCCGGTACGCAAGTTTGCTTGGTCGCACGCGGCAAGCCCCTTGCGACAAAAATCGTTCCCATGCCTTTTGTTCCGCACCGCTACTTTAGGGGAGAGTGATGACTACGCGTTACACCAAGAGCCACGAATATGTCCGCGTCGATGGCGGCACGGGCGTCGTCGGGATCAGCGATTACGCGCAATCCCAATTGGGCGACGTTGTTTTTGTCGAACTCCCGCCAATTGGCCAGAGCTTGTCCAAAGGCGCCGAGGCCGCCACCGTCGAAAGCGTCAAGGCCGCCAGCGAGGTCAATGCGCCGGTGTCGGGCGAAGTCGTAGAGGTCAATAGCGCGCTTACCGATTCGCCCGGACTGGTTAACGAGGATCCTTCCGGCAAGGGCTGGTTTCTCAAAATCAAGCTGAGCGATGCAACGGAACTCGACAGCCTGATGGACGAAGATGCCTATCGCGAGTTTCTGAAGGCCGTTTCTTAGCAATGGCAGTTTGAACTTGAATCGCTCGCGGTCTAACCGAAATTTCCGCCTTATGCGGGCGCCGCGTTGCACCACGATCGAGAGAAGCAAAGATGCGTTATCTTCCACTAAACGACGAGGACCGTGGCGATATGCTGGCGCGCATCGGCGTCGACCACATCGACGCGCTTTTCGCCGATATTCCGAAGGCCAAGCGGCTCGAATATGATCGCGATCTGCCGCCGCGCAAGACCGAAATGGAGGTGGAGCGCTTGCTCTCCGGGCTGGCAGCAAAAAATGTGGCGGCGGGCACGGTGCCGTTTTTTGTTGGGGCCGGGGCCTACAAACATCATGTTCCGGCAAGCGTCGATCATCTGATCCAACGCTCCGAATTTCTCACCAACTATACGCCCTATCAGCCCGAAATCGCGCAAGGCACATTGCAAACCATTTTCGAGTTCCAGACCCAGGTCGCGGCCTTGACCTCGATGGATGTCGCCAATGCGTCGATGTATGACGGATCGACCGCGACTGTCGAGGCGGTGGCAATGGCCCGCCGGATAACCAAACGCCGCAAGGCTTTATTGTCGGGCGGCCTCCATCCGCATTATGCCGAGGCCGTGCGCACCTATTCGGCGATGAGCGGGGACGCGGTCGCGATGCTTCCGCCCGACGTATTCGCGGCCGAGAATCTGGGCGGCGTTGTCGATGATGAAACCTCCTGCGTCGTAGTGCAGAGCCCCGATCTCCGCGATCTTTCTGGAGCCACCGCGACCTGCCACGCGAAAGGCGCGCTTTTGATCGCGGTTTTCACCGAGGTTGTCTCGCTCGGTCTCGTCAAGCCGCCGGGAGCGATGGGCGCCGATATTGTCGCCGGCGAAGGACAGTCCATCGGCAATTGCTTGAGTTTCGGCGGACCCTATGTCGGGCTCTTCGCCGCCAAGGCCAAATATCTGCGCCAGATGCCGGGGCGCCTTTGCGGCGAAACGGCGGATGCCTTGGGACGGCGCGGCTTCGTTTTGACCCTTTCTACCCGCGAGCAGCATATCAGGCGCGACAAGGCAACTTCCTCACAACGCTCGATTTCGCCAAGGCGATGATCGACGAAGGCTTTCACCCGATGACGATTTATTTCCCCCTCGTGACGCATGGCGCGATGCTGATCGAGCCGACCGAATCGGAATCGAAAGCCTCGCTCGATCTTTTCATCGCGGCCTTGCGCGATCTGGCACTTACCGCAAAGCGCGGGGACACGGGCGCTTTGCCGGCGCGCCTCATTATGCGCCCCGCCGCCGCCTCGACGAGACCCGCGCGGCGCGAAACCCGAGACTCAAATGGACGACGCCCGTGGCGTGAAGGCGCCGTCACGAATTCGGTGGAATTTGTTCAAGGCGTAATCTCGCGAATCTCCTCCCCGACTCCTCAGTCCGATGGGTCCCTTTTTTGGTTGAGCGCGCGCATGCGCTCGTGGATAAATTCGCGCGGCGACTTCGGCTTTATCTTGTCTGGTGAAGAAGCGTGATCGCCAGCGTGGCCGTCCGATTTTCCGCTACGCAGCAATTCGTCAATTTGCTTGCGCAGCTCCGCTGCGCGCACCCGTGCTTCATTGTTGTTTTGCTCTGACATTGACGTTCCCTTGAATCATGGCCCAAGTTGCCAGTTTCTGATCGCTACGAATCGTAATCAATCTTCGGAGCCGATCGGCGTCCAACCCGCTTGTCAGACTTCGGCCCTGTTCCCGCAACCCCTAATATCTCTCCGATCTGCTTATGCCAGGTCGCTGCGCTCGATGCCATCGCCTCAGCCTGCGCTGCCGCCGTCACGCCCGCGCCAGTGGCGCTCTGTCGGCCGGGCGAGATCGCCTTTAACGTATCTTCCATGGTGATGCGGTCAATGGTCGCCCGCACATTTCCATTTGCTTTTTGATCGATTGCGCCGATGTCCCGGAAGGTTGGACCGTCGCCGTCAAACCAAACTTCTTGCCACCAATGGCCAGAAACGGAATCCTCCCAGGACAAATACCCGCCGCGCAGGACTTGTCTGGGTTCAAGTATGGCGCTGGTAAACGAATATCGCACACCCGCCGCTTGTATCGGATCGAAAAAATGCGGCGTGTAGAAGTCAGACACCAGCACGCCGTTGGCGCTATAAGCGAAAGCGGCAGCTTCGGACGGGTCGCTGACTTCCACGAGAAAGCTCACCCGGCCCTGGTCGCTTTTGGGCGAGTCCCCCGCGACCAGGCGATTGCCCGATGGATCGACCAGCATCTCAAGCGCTTCGTGACTGGCTGTCAGCGACCACTGATCGAGCACGGATGATGCGGTGATCAACGCAAATGGCTGCCCGTTGCGGTCCTCGTGAATTCCCGCGGCCCCAGGCACGTTGATATTGTCCATCACGATCAGCGGCCAATACCCCTTTGGTACGTCTTCCAATTTTTCGAAGGAATCGACCGTGGCAGAAATGTCCCAGATAGGCGCCAGATCTCGGGACGCCTGCTTTTGCAAGGCGGCCGAAACTTTCATAACGTCGCCAGGAGAAATTTGTTTCGATTCAGAGACGAGTGCGAGTTGTCGAATGAGCGCCGACATGGATAACACCTTTTTTGAAATCCAATTAAGGCAATAGGGGATCAGTTGTGCCCAAGCCTAAGAACCAACTAGGGCGCTTCCTAATTTCCGTCAAGGATGCGGTGGGGCAGGTAGCGCCACCGAGTTGCCGGTGTGCGCCCTGCCGATCACGGAAACACTTTCGATCAAGGCGGATCGTTGCCAAGATGTTGAATGCAGGAAGAAGACGCGTGTTTCGCGCGGTTTGAGAGCGTCATTCTGTCATCCGTCAGCTTCAAGAGAAGGACAAACCGGAACCCTCATTTTGCGCGTTTCTCAGGCCATGACTTGCACATAAAGACTTGCTTATATCTTTATTGCCTCTTGCGCGAGAGCCTGATATAGACCCGGAATCTTCATTCCGGAGCGCCAGGAGCCCATGACCCACTCGTCGCATGATTACGCCATCGCCAACATCGGGCTTGCCGCCTGGGGCCGCAAGGAAATTGCCATCGCGGAAACCGAAATGCCGGGTTTGATGGCGGTTCGCGCCGAATATGGCGCGAGCCAGCCGCTCAAGGGCGCGCGGATCGCCGGGTCGCTGCATATGACGATCCAGACCGCCGTGCTGATCGAGACGTTGAGGGCGCTCGGCGCCGATGTCCGCTGGGCCTCCTGCAACATTTATTCGACCCAGGATCATGCCGCCGCCGCGATCGCCGCGACCGGCACGCCGGTCTTCGCGATCAAGGGCGAAAGCCTCGTCGATTATTGGGATTACACCCATAAGATCTTTGAATGGAACGACGGCGGCACGCCGAACCTCATTTTGGACGATGGCGGCGACGCGACGATGCTCATTCATCTCGGCATGCGCGCCGAGGCGGACGACACGGCTTTTCTCGACAAAGCGAGCAACGAGGAAGAAGAGGTTCTATACGCCGCGATCAAGCAGCGGCTCGCCAACATTCCCGGCTGGTACGCTAAGCGCGGCCATTCCATCAAAGGCGTCAGCGAGGAGACGACGACCGGCGTCCACCGGCTTTATTCGATGGAGCGCGACGGCAAGCTTCTTTGGCCCGCGATCAACGTCAACGATTCGGTCACCAAGTCGAAGTTCGACAACCTTTACGGCTGCCGGGAATCGCTTGTCGACGGCATCCGCCGCGGCACTGACGTGATGATGGCCGGTAAGGTCGCGATGATCGCGGGCTTCGGCGATGTCGGGAAAGGTTCGGCGGCCTCTCTGCGCAATGCCGGTTGCCGCGTGATGGTTTCCGAGGTCGATCCGATCTGTGCCTTGCAGGCGGCGATGGAGGGTTATGAGGTCACAACGATGGAGGATGCCGCGCCCCGCGCGGATATTTTCGTGACCTGCACCGGCGATGTCGACGTCATCACGGTCGACCACATGCGCGCGATGAAGGATCGCGCCATTGTCTGCAATATCGGACACTTCGATTCCGAGATCCAAGTCGCGGGATTGCGCAACTTCAAATGGCACAATGTCAAGCCGCAAGTCGACGAGATCGAGTTTCCGGACGGCAAGCGGATTATCCTTTTGTCAGAAGGGCGGCTCGTCAATCTCGGCAACGCGACCGGACACCCTTCCTTCGTGATGTCGGCTTCGTTTACCAATCAGACCTTGGCGCAAATCGAACTTTGGACCAAGCAGGGCCAATACGATCGCAAGGTCTATACATTGCCGAAACATCTCGATGAAAAAGTCGCGGCCCTCCACCTCGATAAGATCGGCGCCAGGCTGACCAGGCTCACCCCCGTCCAGGCGGCCTATCTCGGGCTGCCGCGGACTGGCCCGTTCAAGCCAGATCATTACCGCTATTAATGTCAGCGCGGGCAGCCTTCAAGGACCTCCCGCGCGGCAACCTAAAGCTGCCATCGTTGCCCTATCCGGGCGGGGCACAAAGGATACCGGCGGAGAAGCTGGATCCCTGGGAAACGCGGACATACCGTAAGGAAATAATAAAACAGGGCGATTTTTCGAGGCTAGGACAAACAGGGAACATGATAATATTTGTTAAGCGTGCGTGCGAAACAGCGGCCGTGCCACCAGTTGCATTTCGTCCGCGTTCGTCAAAATGGTGGCCCTAGGGGCCAGCAAGCTGGATATTATAGGCTCAATTGCGTTGAAGGATAGGTTACCGATGGCCCAGAAACATTTTGGCACCGACGGCATAAGAGGGCTCGCCAATTCCGCGATCACCCCCTTGCTCGCGATGAAGGTCGCGCAGGCGACCGGCATTATTTTTCAACGCGGCGAGCATCGCCATCGGGCGGTGATCGGCAAGGATACCCGGCTTTCCGGCTACATGATCGAAAATGCCTTGGTCGCGGGGTTCACCTCGGCTGGCATCGACGTCTTGTTGCTTGGACCGATGCCAACGCCCGCCGTTGCCATGCTCACCCGTTCGATGCGGGCGGATGTCGGCGTCATGATTTCGGCGTCGCATAATCCTTACGAGGACAATGGGATCAAGTTGTTCGGCCCGGACGGATATAAATTGCCGGACGTGGTCGAAGCGAAAATAGAGGCAATGCTGGATCAGCCGTCCTTGCTCAAATTATCGAAACCCTCAGATCTCGGCCGCGCGATGCGGGTTGAGGGCGATCGCGCCCGCTATATCGAATTCGCCAAACGTACCCTGATGCGCAATCTTACGCTCGACGGTTTGCGAATCGTCGTCGATTGCGCCAATGGCGCCGCTTATAGGGTCGCCCCCGAAGCCTTGTGGGAATTGGGCGCCGACGTCGTTTCGATCGGGGTCGAGCCGGATGGCTTCAATATCAACCGCGATGTCGGTTCGACCGCGCCGGGAGCCCTCGTCAAGAAAGTCCGGGAAGTGCGGGCGGACATCGGTATCGCGCTTGACGGGGATGCCGACCGCGTGCTGATCGTCGACGAGGCCGGGAAACTTGTCGATGGCGACCAATTAATGGCCGCGATCGCGCAGAGCTGGAAACAAGACGGAAGATTGTCGCGGCCAGGCATTGTCGCGACGGTCATGTCGAACCTCGGCCTCGAACGCTATCTCGAAGGCCTCGGCCTTTCGCTTGCGCGCACCGCCGTCGGGGATCGCTATGTGCTCGAACACATGCGGCAGGAAGGGTTTAATCTCGGCGGCGAGCAATCCGGCCATATTATCCTGTTGGATCATTGCACGACCGGCGACGGACTCGTTGCCGCCTTGCAAGTCTTGGCAATTGTCAAGCAGCAAGATAAACCGGTGAGCCAAGTTTGCCGTCGATTCGATCCGGTGCCCCAAATCTTGCGGAATGTGCGATTCAAGGCCGGACACCCTTTGGCGGACGCGGGTGTCACGCGCGCCATCGAGGATGGCCGCGAGAAGCTTGGCAAGAACGGCCGCCTTGTCGTTCGCGCGTCGGGCACCGAACCAGTCATCCGGGTCATGGGCGAAGGCGACAATCTCGATCTTGTCGAGCGCGTCGTCGATGACGTTTGCGCGGCGCTCTCGGCCTTGGCGGAGGCGGCGTGACGAGAAACAGACGGCCGTCTCAGCGCCTGGTGCGATGGCGAGGCGATGGCGTGAACATCGCGCGGCACCCTGGGCTGAGCTTGGATTTCTGGCGCGCCATGCAACTGGACACCCGCGCCTCGTCGGGAATCTCATCAGGGCAAAGACGGTAAGCGTCATCCTCGCATGCCGTCTGCTGCCGTGACCGCAGATCGGATTGACTGAGAGCGGGGCTTGTCGCAGACAGCGAGAGAACAACCAGCGCGAGCGCGGATTTCATGTGCATTGTGATAGGCCTTTCCTTTTGAAAGATGGGGGGACGGCGCTGTTTTGCATTGACCGCGATCTGGCTTAATTAAATCCGATCAATTGTTAGCAAGGGGTTGATGTTCTTGGCCAGATGCCCTGCCTTATTTATCTGGCGGGGAGGGCGTTCGAAAGGGCCTAGTCTCCGGCTCCGGTTCGTTCATGATTATAGAGCTTGCTCAAGAAATCCACCCCGGGTCGATCCGGCCGTTGTTAACAATGAATCCTCAGCGCCACGCTGCCCGCCGCGAGGCGATGACCTGCGCCTTCGCCTCACCTCCAGGGCAGTTCGGGACTCTCCACGGCTCAGGTTTTTGGCCGGTCGGTATAATTTATGCCCTGATTAATGGCGGCGCCATCGCCGGCCGCGCATTCGGCAGGAAGAAACGCGTCGAACGCGGCCCAAAAAAGGTCGCGCAATGGATCTCGCTCCATCAGGATTTCGTGACGGGCGTGCGCCAATGTGAGGCACTTGCCGACCTTGAGGCGGCTCGCGAAATATTCCGTCGCGGCGGTATCGACGACGCGGTCGGCGCCGGCCGCGAGGATCAAAACCGGAGTCAAGATCCGGCGCGGGTACGCCACATCCTCGAAGCGCCGCATGAAGCGGAAGGCGGCATTGATCCAGCCGATCGTCGGATCGCCGATGGCAAGCTCGGGCGCCGCCTCGATGATCGCCGCGGCGCGGGCATGGCGGCTTGAATCGGACGTCAATAGATTGCCCTCGAAGCTCGCCGACATATAAGGCTTTGGGCCGCCGCCGGGCACGAAGCGGCGGCCCTGCCCGAGCAGGACGAGCGCTTTGGCGAGAATCCTCTTGCCGCGCCCGAAGCGCAGCCCATAAATGTCAATCATTGGCGCGGTCAGGACCATCCGCGCGAATGGCGAGCGGCCGGCGCGCGCATGTGCAAGAGCGATTGCCGCGCCCATGGAATGGCCAAGCGCGAACCATGGGGGCCGGCAGAACGGTTCGAGGACCTGTTCCACCAAGGCGTCGAGATCGCGCTCAAAGGCCCGGAAATCGTCGATATGGCCTTTGCGGGGGTCGTTCACGAGTCGGCGAGAGAGACCTTGCCCGCGCCAATCTAGGATCGCGACATCGAAATTCCGGCTCAGCAATTCGCCGATGACTTCAAAATATTTTTCGATGAATTCCGCGCGTCCCGGCAAAATCGCGATCGTTCCGGCGCAAGCCGCGCCGCAGCTCCAACGTGCCGCCCGCAGGTTCCACTTATCCCGCGCCGCGATGGCCGAGACGACTGCGCCGGGGGGCGCCGGATTTTCCAAGATCGTGCAAATTTCCATCGCGAAATTTCGCTGCGCCAGGACTCGCGCGGAAGTGATTTTAACCGCCGGCGGCCACTTCTGCCGAACGACTTTACCGGCGGAATTTTCGCCTGTCTGCCCCTCTTGCAAAGCCAAACCCTATCCCCACATCAACATTGCGCGGGCCGCTTCAGGACGCGCAAGCGGAGGCGGGCCTTGGGCGCCGCGCGGAGGCCGCTGGCAAATCGTCTCGCGCCGCTTCGTAAACGTGGTTGGTACAACAACTTTTCTCGCTTCATTCAAGGAGGATAGTGAGATGCGTCAGTTTGATCTTTCTCCCCTATATCGCTCGACCATCGGATTCGATCGCCTTTTCAATATGATCGACCAAGCCGCCGGGCTCGAAACCATGCCGAGTTACCCGCCCTATAATATCGAACGCACCGGCGAGAACGCTTACCGGATATCGGTGGCGGTGGCCGGATTCGGCGCAACGGATCTCGCGATCGAAACCAAGGAAAATACCCTTACGATCCGTGGATCGCGGGAACGCGAGGGCGAGAGCGAAAAGGCGAAGCAGGAAGTGCTCTATCAGGGGATTGCCGCCCGCTCGTTCGAGCGGCGCTTCCAGCTCGCTGACCACGTCCATGTGACCAGCGCAAGCCTTGAAAACGGCCTGCTTCACATCGATCTCACGCGTGAAGTCCCCGAGGCGCAGAAACCGCGCCGGATCCCGATCGGAACCGAGGGCGCAAAGCCGACGATCGCGACACCAAGGGCAGCGTAACTTCGCGAGCCGGGCGGCTCCCTCCCACGCCCGGCGCAGCGGTGAAAGGGCGTCTCGCCTGAGGCGCCCTTTTTTGCGTCGAGACAACCTTTGTCACTTTCAACGTATTGGCGGCGTCACCGCCTCTGTTTTCATCGCTTTCTGAAACGCTTGCTCGCCGGAGCCGGGCGCGTGATCTTTCTGATCGTCGATCGCGGACTTGCCCATATCGCTCGAAAAACCACGGCGCTTGTCGAAAGCCTGACCGGAGCGCTTCGGCTGTTCTATCTTCCTCCTAATCCCCCGATCGCAATCCCGATGCGCTGGGGTGGAAGCATCGGAAGGCCGGCACTGTTGGCCGCATGGCGATCACGGGCGCCGATGCGGCGCCGTGCGTGCCCAATCCAAGCTTGACTCAACGTTCGGCAATTTGCCTTGATCGAAGCGCGAATGAGGCCGATGCAAACCGCCTCTGGCAGGAATTCCCGTTCCAGATGCCGTCGCATCACCTTTCGATTTGCGGAGCACCATGCCGATCTCCCTTGCCTATCCGAGTATCGATCCGGTGCTGATCACCATCGGACCCTTGCCGATCCGCTGGTATGCCTTGGCCTATATCGCCGGGCTCGTGCTCGGCTGGGCCTACGCGCGGGCATTGGTAAGGCAAAAGTCTTTCTGGGGTGGCGCGACTCCGCTCGATCCCTTAGACATTGACGATCTTCTCATCTATGCGGCGATCGGGGTCATTCTCGGCGGAAGGCTCGGGTATGTGCTATTCTACAACGCGGGTTTTTACCTTGCGCATCCGGCTGAGGTTTTCGCTGTTTGGAAAGGTGGTATGTCGTTTCACGGCGGACTCGCCGGAACCGCTCTCGCGATTTATATCGTCGCCACGCGCAAGAGAATTTCGGTGCTGAGCCTTGCCGATGTTTGCGCCGCCGCGGTTCCTATCGGGCTTTTTCTCGGCCGCATCGCCAATTTCATTAAGCCGGAACTTTGGGGCCGGCCGGCCGGCGTGCCTTGGGCGATGGTTTTTCCCGGCGCCGGGCCGTTGCCGCGCCACCCGAGCCAGCTCTACGAAGCGGGCCTCGAAGGGTTTGTCCTTTTCCTCGTGCTGTATATCGCCGTTCATTCGGGGGCGCTGCGGCGGCCGGGTCTTGTCACCGGGCTTTTTGCTGCCGGTTACGGTATCGCGCGAATCGCATGCGAATTTTTTCGCGAACCGGATCCGCAGCTGGGCTTTCTGTTCGGCGGCGCGACCATGGGCATGCTCTTGTCGCTGCCTTTGATCGCGGCAGGCATTTTTTTTATTATCCGCGCCTGCCGGCGGCCGGCGGGTCGCGGCATGAATATGACCGCATGAACCCGC
>DASYNQ010000202.1:0-4108 GCA_036008425.1 Methylocella sp.
GTGAGCGACCACGGCGTCGCCGTGCAGGCCACCGGCGCCATCTCCGGCGCCGACCTCGCCGCTTTGTCGTTGGATGCATTCGGGTGGCCGGAATTTTACGGGGCGTTGACCGGCAAGGCCAATCTCGAAAGCGCCGGGGCCAGCATGAGTGAACTTATGCGCAACCTCGATGGGACGGCGCAAGTCGACGTCGCGCAAGGGCAACTCGGCTGGATCGATCTTGATTCCGTCCTGCACCGGATCGACAAAAGCCCGCTTGCGCTTCTCGCCGATATTCATCGCGGCCGGACCGCTTTCGAGCGTGCCGGTTTCGGTTTGCGCTTCGTTAAGGGCGTAGCCGGCATCGAGGAAGGCAAGCTCGAAAACCCGACCCTCAGAGTTGGGTTTGGCGGCACCGTTGATTTCGGCGAACGCGGGCTCGATCTGCATGCCGTCGCCATGCCTTCCATCGGCGAGGCAAAGCCTGGGAAGGAAATCCAGAAGTTTCGATTCGATGTCGGCGGCTCCTGGGACGATCTGGCGTTTACCCCTGACGTGCGCGGTCTGATCCGCCGGTCCGGCGCGGCGGCGCCGCTGTTTTCGCAACAACCCGAAGTGGCCAAGCATCTCGGCCGAGGCGGAGAAGTCGCAAAGTGAAAAATGTTTCGTCTTGGAACCGCCGCCTCATTCCATGTGTCCATAGGTCGCGACCCATGGTGATTTCTCAAATTTTCGCTGTCTATCAAAGGGAAGACGTGAAAATTTGAAGCCGGACCCAACGGTCCATCGAGGCTCGCGGTTAAAATCAAGTCGCCGAAGCGGTGCCCGAGAACGAATGCGGCGCCGGGCTGAGCGGCACCGCGGCGCCATTACTGATTTGCAGAACCGATAGACCGCGCTCGTTGGTCCCATCGGAGCGGAAACGAAACACGCCATCGGCGCCGTTGAAGCCGGACCGGTTGGTGAGGACGTTTGGCGAATAACGCTGCGAGCCTTGGGTATGGGCAAGCGCGGCGGCGAGGGACACGGCATCGTAGGCAAGTGTCGCGATACGGGTCGGATCGGAGTGATATTTGGCGCGGTAGCGCGCCGCGAATGCATTGAAACCGCCATTTTCGGGCGCCGCGAACCATGCTCCTTGCAACGCCGCAAGCTTCAGGACGCGCGCGTCGTTCCAAAGACCGGTGCCGAGGATCTGCACATGTTTGCCGTTGATTCCGGCCGCGGTCAGGGCCTGCGACATCGGCTGCATCGCATCGGCCTGTTCAGGAATGAAAAGCGAATCGATTTGATCATGAAGCGCGGCGATTTTTTGCACAGCCTCGCCCATGGTTCGTGGCTGGTAATGTTCGATCGTCATCACTCTTATATTGTCGCGCGCGGCGGCCTGCTGGAATTCGCTTTCCGCCACGCGTCCATAGTCATTTTCCGGAATGAGGGCGGCGATCGACTTTTCGCCCTTGGAGGCGGCGAAATCGACAATCCGGTCGACGTAACTCTCGATCAGGAAGGAAAGCAGAAACACGTCCGGGCCGGCGGTCGACGTATCGGTCGAAAATGCGATGACCGGTTTTCCGGCGCCACGCGCCACTGGGCCCACTTCGCGCACACTCGAGGCAAACAGCGGACCAATGATGAGTTCGGCCCCTTCCGACAGCGCCTCCTGCGCCGCCGCGCGCGCGCCCTCGGGGGTCGAACGATCGTCCTTGACAAGCAAGGTAATATCGTTGTTGCCCGCCTCCGCCCAAGCCAGCTCGGCGGCATTGCGCAGGGAGGTGCCGACGACGCTTGGCCCCGACGCCTGAGTCATCGGGAGGATGAGCGCCACGCGCGCCGGACCGGTGCCGATTTGCTCGCCCTGCTGCGGCGGCGGCTGCGAAGTCGGTGCGACAACCCCGCCACGTCCGAGCATCCCGCTCATCGAGCCGCAGGCCGCAAGCGACAAGCATAGTCCGAATACCCATGTTGCCCGAACGGCACCGGCCCGAAAATTGCGGAGGGGCCACAAAGCCCCCTGCGTGGCTTTCTTGCGTGGAAGATAGGTCATTCGGGCGACGCTCCAATTCGCGTGTTTTGAAATGCTTTGACCGGGCGCCCATGGGCGGACAACGTGGATAGCATGGAAATCTCCGTTCTTTTCAGTCATAAAATCAGAGCGGCGGCAATAGAAACGCCATTTGCCGCTGCGCGCGCTTGCAAAAAAGCGTCATCGTTCTATAAATAGAACGGATGGACGTCTTATAGAACGAGGGCCGGACATTCCCCGGCGGGCTGGAAACCATGAATGCGGGCAATGCGGACGGATTCGATCACCGGGCCCTTCAAGGCGCGGCTCCACGGCGCGGCAAGACCGTTGCGCGCGCAAAAACCTCCGACCGCGAGAACCCGGGCGCATTTACCGCCTTCGGCCTCAGGGCCGAGGCGGAACCGATCCGGCCCGGCCTCCACGTGGTCGCCACGCCGATCGGCAATCTCGGCGATATCTCATTCCGGGCGCTGGCGACGCTCGCCGCCGCCGACGCGATCGTCGCCGAGGACACGCGGGTCACCAAGACATTGCTCGCGCATTATGGAATAGCGACGCCGCTGGTCGCCTATCACGAGCATAACGCCGCGGTCATGCGGCCGCACCTCTTGGCCCGGCTGACCGGGGGGGCGGCACTGGCTTTGGTCTCGGATGCCGGCACGCCGTTGATTTCCGATCCGGGCTTCAAACTTGTCGCGGATGCGCTCGCCCAAAATATCGCGGTGGTTTCAGTTCCGGGCGCCTCGGCCGTGCTCGCCGCTCTGGTGGTTGCCGGACTGCCGACAGACAGGTTCTTTTTTGAAGGATTTTTGCCGCCTAAAAGTGCCGCGAGGCGCGGGCGCATCGCTGAACTTTCGGCGATTCCCGGGACCCTGGTATTTTTCGAGTCGCCACGCCGCGTCGCGGAGACAATTAACGATTTGGCCGCCGTTCTGGGTCCCCGCGATGCGGCGATCGCCCGCGAACTCACAAAATATTTCGAGACCGTTCGTCGCGGGCTTTTGCCTGATCTAGCGTCCATTGTTTCCGCCGAGCCGCCGCCCAAAGGCGAGATCGTCGTCCTCGTCGGACCACCGGGAGCAGAGCCGCCGGTCCAACCAGACCTCGATGCCAGGCTCGGCAAGGCGTTGGAAGTCCATTCGGTCAAGGACGCCGCGGCGGTGGTTTCGGCCGAGACAGGCCAGCCGCGCCGCAAGGTCTATGCCCGGGCGATCGAACTTTCGACGCGTCAGCGATGAAGGCGAGAGGCCCGCGCGACCGCAAAAGGGCGCATGGCCTAGGTATTTTCGCCGAACGTGCTGGTGTCTTGATCTTGCGACTCAAGGGCTATCGGATCCTGGCTTGCCGCTATCGCGTCCGGGATGGCGAGATCGATATCGTGGCACACCGCGGCGACGCGGTCGCGTTTGTCGAAGTGAAGGTACGGCCAACTCTCGACGAGGCTAGGACCGCGATCGACATCGTCAAACGTCGCCGCATCTCCCGCGCGGCGAAAACCTGGCTCGCTTCAAATCCTTGGTCGGCGCCGTTGACGTGGCGCGGCGACGCAATTTACATCGCGCCCTGGCACTGGCCGCGTCACGAGATCGCGGCGTTCGAATTGGAACTGGGGTAACTGGCCTCGCGGGGCGGCGAGGCATCATCAAGATGTGGGCGGGGATTGGTCAGACGCGCCCCACAGTAAAATGGCTTTTCATGAATGTTTAAAAATTTTGAAAGTACATTTAAAATTAAAGTCTAACTTACGCTTTTGTCACTACAAGAAACCGGAGGAACAGCAACACTTGCAAATGCGTATTGGGACATTGATAGCAAAAACTGTTGCTGCACTACGAACAACACTTCAACAACCACAGGCTTATTATGCGGTAGGTCTATAATTATGCCATACTGCGTTTTTTCTCGTGGGTGTGGGTGGCGCGAAGTCCGACTGTGATGTTTGTAAGCAATAGGAATCGGATCGCTCCGTTCTCCATCTGACACGATTGTAAGCTCGGCACGCTGTATAATTACTGACCAGTGTTCACCACGTTCGAGGTTGACTAGCACTAGGCCTAGGACATTGTTATCATGTTTGAGGGGCGTGACTGTTAGTGAGACACT
>DASYNQ010000203.1:0-6184 GCA_036008425.1 Methylocella sp.
GTCGGTCGACGCTTCGGCGGGAGCGTAGCCTTTGCCTTTTTGGGTCACGACATGGACCAGAATCGGCCCCAAGTCCACATCACGGACGTTTTTCAACACCGGGAGCAAATGGTCGAGATTGTGACCGTCGATCGGTCCGACGTAATAAATGCCAAGCTCCTCGAACAGCGTTCCGCCGGCCCAGAAGTTGCGGGCGAATTCCTCGGTTTTGCGGGCCCTGTCATAGATGAATTTAGGCAGATGGCGGCCGAGCTGCTTCGCCGTTTCGCGCACGGAGCGGTAGGTGCCGCCGGAAACGAGCCGGGCGAGGTAAGCGGATAAGGCGCCGGCCGGCGGCGCGATCGACATGTCATTGTCGTTAAGAACGATGATAAGCCGCGAATGCATGGCGCCGGCATTGTTCATCGCCTCGTAGGCCATGCCGGCGGACATTGCGCCATCCCCGATTACAGAGACGACGTGGGTTTTCTTGGCCGATAGCGTGTTGGCCACCGCCATTCCGAGCCCGGCGGAGATCGAGGTCGAGGAATGCGCCGCGCCAAAAGGATCGTATTCGCTCTCGGAGCGCTTGGTGAACCCCGACAAGCCACCGCCCCGGCGCAAGGTCCGGATCCGGTCGCGCCGCCCGGTGAGAATCTTGTGCGGATAGGCTTGGTGGCCAACGTCCCATACCAACCGGTCGTTCGGCGTATCGAAAACATAATGAAGGGCAACCGTAAGCTCGACGACGCCAAGCCCCGCGCCGAGATGGCCGCCCGTCACTGAGACCGCATCGATCGTCTCGGTGCGCAGTTCGTCCGCGACTTGGGCGAGATCGGACTCCTTCAGGCGCCGCAAATCCAAAGGTGAAGCGATCGTGTCAAGAAGCGGAGTCTTTGAAGATGTCGTCACGGGCGCCCCTTTGAAAACAAGACCGGAAACCGGGCGTTGCGAAAGCGGTGAAACCCTTCAGGACCAAAAAGAGCCAAGGTTTTGCCTAGTCGGTCTGTCTGAATGGTGAATAGCGAACAAAAGCGTAACCCGCAAGCCAACCGGTTCCAAGTGAGGCATGCGGCAGATTTTCTTGCGCCTCCGCGACTTTTGCGTCACAGTTGATTAACAATTCAACAGGACTTAGCCAACTTCGCGATGTTTCTCCTCAGGATGAGGGGTGACGACCGGGACATGCGAATCTGAGTTCGAATTGGTCGCCAGAGTCGATTTCAGAGCGACAGCCGACTTTAGTCCCGGCAGGCGTTACGTCCGAGAAACATGCACAAAAGGAGACATGCGAACTGTTGGGGCATTGACGCCGGTCGATTTCCTTCAGAGAACTTACCGCACAGGAGACGACAGGAGATCTGAGCCTCGCGGAACTCGCCCGGATTTCTGTCTCACGGGTGCTGATGGCAGGCAGGGCTTTTTACAATCTTTAAATCGCCACTACGGTCTTCGCAAGCTCGCGCGGAAGACTGAAAATGACCGCCTCTCGGACCTCAGGATCTTCTGGTACCAGCGTGCCACCCCATTCTTGAAGCCGCCCGATAACCTGCTCGACGAGGACCTCCGGGACAGAGGCACCGGCCGCCACCCCCACCGTCGCCGTGCTTAGCACCCACTGGCGCTGGAGCTCGCTGGCGTTATCGACGAGATAAGCCGGAACCCCGTGTTTCTCAGCAACATCCTTAAGACGGGCAGAATTGTGACTGTGGTGAGAACCGACCACCAAGATAAGGTCGCAGTCGTCAACCAGCCGCTTGACTGCGTTCTGCCGATTTTGGGCGGCATAACAGATATCTTCCTTTTTGGGACCGATGATCTTGGTGAATCGCTTATGCAACGCGTTTATGATCTCCGCCGTCTCGTCCACCGACAGGGTGGTCTGGGTGACATAGGCGAGGAACTCCGGGTTCTTGACCTCGAGTTCCCAGACATCCTCCACGGACTCGACCAAATACATGCCCCCGATACCATCCGAACGCCGGTATTGGCCGAGTGTACCTTCGACTTCCACGTGGCCGGCCTCGCCAATAAGAATGCATTCGCGCCCTTGATTCTGATAATGCCCTACTTCCATGTGCACTTTGGTGACTAACGGACAGGTCGCATCAAACACTTTGATATTGCGTCGAGCGGCGTCTTCACGTACTGCCTTAGCGACACCGTGTGCGCTGAAGATTACAATCGAATCTTCTGGCACCTCCGAGAGTTCCTCGACAAACACGGCGCCGCTGCCGCTCAGCTTATCAATTACGTGCTTGTTGTGTACAATAGCGTGGCGCACATAGATAGGGGACCGTACAATTCCAACGCACGCTCAACGATGCCAATCGCACGTTCCACGCCCGCGCAAAAACCACGGGGATTCGCGAGAATAATGCGCATACTGCGCCTCCATAAGTCAAATTTATCGGTCCAAGTTTTTGCCATTGGTACAACTTGCCATTCAAAGGATCGCTCACACGTCCGGCCTTGTCGTCAACGGAACCTTTGATGCCGGGCTAAAAAACGCTTTTATTTTCGCTGAAAATTCAGGCACTGGTCGGCAGGCCGGGCAAGGCGGCCTCAAAAAACCGGCGGATGAGCTCCGTCTGGCGCGTAGTTCCGGTTTTCGCCAGAATGCGGTTCGCGTGGCTGCGCGCCGTCGCCTCGGTGATTTTGAGTTTTGCGGCGGCGGCAAGAAGCCCGCTGCCGCCAATGATTTCGCCAAGGACGCGGGTCTCGGCAAGGGTCAGCCCGAATTTCGCGGCAAAGCGCTCAATTTGGGCGCCGAGGCCGGCGGCGGGATCGACGACGAAGACGGCCGCGGCGGGCGGGTCGATATCGAAGACCGCCGCCGCGCGGTTGGCGGCGAGCGGGATGACATGGGCGAGAAGCGGCGAGCAATTTTTGCCGCGGCTTAGCTCAAGGGTGCCGCCAATATCGCCTTCGGCCCGTCCGGGCCATGACCCTGCACGCGCGAGCGCGTGCAGGCGATGGGTGAGCGCGGGGGTCATGGCCGCAAGCTGCCCGCGTTCATACCGCAAGCCCGTTTGACGCCGCACGAGGTCCTCGGCCTTGGGGTTGGCGAAGAGGACCTGGCTATCCCCGGTTAAGACAAAGACGGCAAAACCGGCGGCGGAGAGCGAGTTCGCAGTTGCTCTCGTCCGGGCAAGCAGGCAATGGACCGCGGCCGCGCGCTGCAAATGCGGCGCGAGGGTTTCAAGGAGACGCCATTCCGCCGGTTCCATCCAAACCGCATCGGGCGATCTTGTAAGGGCCAAAAGCGTGGACGCATTGGGTGCGCGCACAAGACCAGTGACGACGAGATCGACCCATCCTTGCGGGCGGACAAATCCGTCGTAATATGCCGAGGCCCGGAAACTATCGGTCTGCGTGTACGAGCAAGCCCGCACCTCGCCCGGAGCGATGCTCCACGCTCGAGCCTTGAGGGGGTCGTTTTTGTGATAAGTTTGGGCGTATGCATCGGCAAGGACAGGATCAACATTGGACAATGCCGTCAAGCTTCCCGCATCGGCCTGATGAAGAAGAAGGTTGCCGCTGAATGATTTTGTCCCTTCGACGATGCGCCTGACGACCTCGTCCCAGCCGGACGGTTCGATGATGGCATCGTAGATCGTCGCGAGCAGATCGCCGTCGCCGTGTGATCTCGCCATTGTGACGCCCCGCCATCGCCAGCGCGGCAATGCTAATCCCGCGCGCAATGTCACCCCGCGCCGGAAACCGCCTGGCGTTGCAGCGGCGGCTGAAATCCCCCGGCTCAACTCAAGTCCCGCAGATGGCGGACAGAGCGCCAAAAAAGGCGAAGAGGTCCGAGGGGGTGAAGAATGCGAGGGGGAACCGGAGAGGCACCGGGCTGGTTAAAGCTTAGCGCAAGGATCAAATCGATGGCATATTCGGTCAAAACCGGTCCGTTTCCGGAGCCGCCGGAAAATTTGCGAAGGGTGATCGAAGGTCTTAAGCCTCGCTGGCGCTGGATCGTCGCTTTGGGTATCTTGATCGCCGGCATGGGGGGTGCCGCGCTAGTCCTCGTCGTTTCGGCGACGATCGCCTCGGTTTATACGATCGCGGTTTTTATGATCGTCGCCGGCGCCGCCGAGATCGCCACAGGTCTTGGTGCCAAGACATGGCGACGGTTCGTGATTTGGATTATTGCCGGACTTGCCTATATCGTCGTCGCGGTTTTTGCGCTTGCTCAACCCTTGATCGCGGCGGCCTTCTTTACTTTGCTGCTGGGCGCCGGAATGATCGCGACCGGGGGTGTCCGGATCTACCTTGGGGTACATCTCGGTGCTCCGCTGCGAGGTCCTGTTCTGCTCGCGGCAGTGCTCACGGCGTTGGTTGGGGTATTGATCGTCGCCGGCTGGCCGGCGAATAGTTTCGTGATCCTAGGCGTTCTCCTCGGCCTCGATCTCGCGTTTTGGGGTGCGGCGTGGATAGGGTTCGGGTTGCGCTTGCGGCGCTATTGAACCGCCGATGAAGAATCCGCCCGCGCAAGGGGCAATGAAATGAGACGCTTGGAAATGAGACGCTTGCGGCGAAGATTCGCGAACCGGCCGGTTTGATCGCATCACGCAAGAAATTTCCGCGAGGTTTTCGCGCGCGCCAAAAGGTTCACGATGGCACAATGGGTTCGCACTTTTGGTCATGGCAAGGCCGAAGACGAAAGCGGTCTGCGAGACCTCCTCGGCGGCAAGGGCGCCGCTCTCGCCGAAATGACAAGGCTTGGGCTGCCGGTCCCGCCGGGGTTCACGATTACCACCGAAGTCTGCGCTTACTTTTACAAGAACGGAAAACAATTTCCGCCAAGCCTAGCCGCCGAGGTCGAAACCGCGCTCGGCTCGGTTGGCCACCTCACCGGCCGCTGCTTTGGCGACGAGGGGAATCCGCTTCTCGTCTCGGCCCGGTCTGGGGCAAGGGCGTCGATGCCCGGCATGCTGGATACCGTCTTAAACCTCGGACTGAACGACATCACCGTCGCGGCGTTGGCGGAAAGCTCGGGCGATCCGCGTTTTGCCTATGATTCTTACCGCCGTTTCATCCAAATGTATGCGAGCGTGGTGTTGGGCATCGAACATCACATATTCGAAGAGATCTTGGAGTATTATAAAGAAAACAAAGGCGTAACTCTCGATACGGAGCTTTCGTCCGAGGATTGGCGGAAGCTGATCGTCGATTTCACGGCAAGAGTCGAAAGCACCTTGGGCAAGCCGTTTCCGCAAGATCCGCGCGAACAGCTCTGGGGCGCCATCGGCGCCGTGTTCGAGTCCTGGATGAATCCGCGCGCGGTCGCCTACCGGCGGCTGCACGATATTCCGGCAAACTTTGGCACCGCGGTCACTATTCAGGCCATGGTTTTTGGCAACATGGGCGAAACGTCGGCGACGGGCGTCGCCTTCACCCGCAATCCTTCGACCGGCGCGAAGGAACTTTACGGCGAGTTTCTGCTCAATGCCCAAGGCGAGGACGTCGTCGCGGGCCTCAGAACGCCGCAAAACATTACCGAGGCGGCTCGCCTCGCGGCGGGGGCCCAAGAGCCTTCGATGGAAGCCGCGTTGCCCGGGGTTTTCGCCGAATTCGCGCGCGCGGCGGGTCTTCTCGAAAAACACTACCGCGACATGCAGGACATGGAATTCACCGTGGAGCGCGGCAAACTGTGGATGTTGCAGACCCGCAACGGCAAACGCACCAGCAAGGCCGCGCTCCGCATTGCCGTCGAAATGGCGAATGAAGGATCGATCGGCAAGGCAGAGGCGATCGCGCGCGTCGATCCTGCCGCGCTCGAGCAACTCTTGCATCCGGCGCTCGATCCAAGCGCCCCGCGTCAAATCGTTGCCACCGGCCTGCCGGCGTCGCCGGGGGCGGCCAGCGGCGAGATCGTGTTCGACGCCGGCGACGCCGAGCAAATGAAGAGCGCCGGCCGCAAGGTCATTCTGGTGCGCATCGAGACAAGTCCCGAGGATATTTTGGGGATGCACGCGGCGGAAGGAATTCTGACGACGCGCGGCGGCATGACGTCCCACGCCGCGGTTGTTGCGCGCGGGATGGGCAAGCCATGCGTCTCCGGCGCCGGCACGATCCGGGTCAATTATGCGAAGGCGACGATGACGGCGGCGGGCCTCACCTTCAACAGGGGGGACTTGCTGACCATCGATGGCGCCACGGGACAAGTGATCAAGGGCGCCGTCAAAATGCGCCAGCCCGA
>DASYNQ010000204.1:0-2459 GCA_036008425.1 Methylocella sp.
TGACGCACCACGATCTCACCGGCGTCATGCAAATGCTGGGGCACGCGCACCAAACCGGTGCGCTGCACATCAATGCCGGCGAGACTGATGCCGTGCTTTTTTTTGACGCCGGGGAAATTACCCACGCGGAGTGCGGCAGCCTCTTCGGCGACGAGGCAGTGATACACATTTTGAAGGGCTGCGTGCAAGGCGGCTCTGGTGTTTACAAATTTGCTTATGGGACTACTTCGCCGCAGCGCACTGTGTTGCGGTCGGCGACCGATTTGATGCTTGATGCCATGCGCGAGTTCGACGAGGGAGAACGCGACATGGCGGATAGGGAGGCGCGATGAGCGAGGCGATGACTGTTCCACCGCTGAATGAAACAGAAGCGAAGCGCACACCAACGGTATATTTTATCGATGACAGCGCAACCATGCGCGAGGTCATCAAGATCGCGTTCCGCCGCGAGAGCATCAACGTAATCACCTGCGCGGACGCCGCGTCCGCACTCGCCCAGTTTGAGCAGAACAAGCCTGACGTGGTGATCACTGACGTGATTATGCCAGATCAGGACGGCTACTCGGTTTGCAGCCAGATCAAACAGCATCCAGATTACGGCGCCGTTCCCGTCGTGTTGATGTCCGGCGTGGTGAACAAAAGCGTTGCGGACAAGGCCGTCGCGGTGAAGGCCGACGAATTGATTCGCAAGCCGTTTCAGCCACAAGAATTGATTGGACGTGTTAAGAGCTTGCTGGAACCGAAGCGTGCCGCCGATGCGCCCGTCGTGGAACGTCTTGCAACACCGAGTGCGCTCAATAACTTGTTCGCGCCGCCGCCTCCTCCTGCGGCTCAGCGGCCCGCTGGCCCGGGGGCTCCCGCCGGTGACCAGAGGACTCCAGAATCGATCTGGCCACGAGCGCTTGCCGAAGCATTCATCGCGCCGCGCCCTGGTGATGGAGCAGCTTCCCAACAAAATTTGCAGCAACCAGGATCTCCCTCAGGCAGGCCGGCTCCGACCGCCGCAGATATACAAAAGCTGCGTTCTGAAATTGCCCGGCTTGATCTTCTCGTCAAGAAATTGCAAACCGAGATGCAGATTGAGCGGCAATATACGCAGGCGCTTGAACTCCAAATACAAACGCTGACACGCGTGGATTAGACGCGACCAAAGTTGCTACTTTATGGTTTGTCTCGTCGATTCGTAATGTTGACGCTGGGAAGCCAATTCGATAACTTCCCTTCTTGCTCTTCAGGTATCCAGTCTCTGGCACGGGGGCTTTCATGAATGGCAAGAGTGGTACTTCTCTTTCGCGACGCGAGTTTGCGAGGCGCGCGGCCATCGTTTCCGCCGTATCCATGGTTCCCGCTCGCGCCCTGCCGCCGGATTCTCCGAGTGCAGAGCCGCGGCTGACGCAAGCACCAGGAACGCCTGCGCTTTCCCCCGAAGGCCAGGCGGAAGGGCAAGCGCGCTATCAAGCAATCCTCGCCCTTTACGGTTCACGTTTCTCAGACGCACAGAAGACCGATCTGCGGCGCCTCTGCTTTTTGGCCCAGGAGCCACTCGATCATCTTCGAGCGTACAAGATCGAAAATGGCGATGGTCCGGCGCTGTATTTTAAACCTCTCGTAGAGAGAGAAAAGAAGCCCGAAGCCGCCGCGACTTCTCGCACAGCAGGTCAAGCCGCAACAAAGCCTTAAGGGACCATCCGATGCCTGTCGAAGAGATCTTTTATCTACCGTTGAGCGAGCTTGCCAAGCGCATCGAGACGAAGAAACTTTCGCCTGTAGAGCTGACTCGGATCTATCTCGACCGTAGCACGAAACTGGGTCCGCGCTTTAACGCCTACGCGCACCTGACACCAGAAATCGCTCTTGCACAAGCCGAGGCGGCAGAAAAAGAGATTCAGCACGGCCATTATCGCGGGCCTTTGCACGGCATACCGTATGCCGCAAAGGATCTATTGGCGGTCAAGGGTGTCCCTACGACATGGGGAGCGAAGCCCTACGCCGATCAAGTGTTCCAGTACGATGCAACCGTGATCGAGCATTTGAATCGCGTTGGGGCGATTCTCATCGGAAAAGCAGCGATGATTGAGTTGGCGGGAGGAATGGGCTACCGGTTTGCGTCGGCATCGCTGCAAGGTGCGGCGAAAAATCCGTGGGACATGAAATGTTGGACCTGCGGGTCGTCGTCCGGCTCCGGCGCAATTGTTGCTGCGGGTCTCGCGGCCTTCGCCATTGGAACCGAGACTTGGGGCTCGATTATTTGCCCTGCCGCGTTCTGCGGAGTGAGCGGCTTGCGCCCCACCTATGGGCGCGTGAGCCGTTACGGCGCGATGGCGCTTGCGCCTTCGATGGACAAGATCGGCCCGCTTGCTCGCACGGCGGAAGACTGTGCCCGAGTTTTCGCCGCGATTGCCGGGCATGACCCGAAAGATCGCAGCACGGTGCCCATCGACAAGGGCGCCTTCACCTAT
>DASYNQ010000205.1:0-1548 GCA_036008425.1 Methylocella sp.
CGCACGATTTTCGCCGTCCTGCTCTTTCAGGACCTAATGGTGGCGCCGCTCCTGTTCATGGTCGCCATGCTCGGAATGCGCGGCGGCGGCCTCGGCACGGCTATTGTCTCTTTCCTGGTTCCCGCGCTCACCGGTTTGAGCATCATCGTGCTCGGCGGCCGCCTAGTCATGCGGCCTCTATTTCGTCACGTCGCGGCAGCGGGATCGACCGAGTTTTTCATGGCCGCCTGCCTGCTTGTGGTCATCGGAACCGGCGTTCTCACCGCGGCGAGCGGTTTGTCGATGGGACTTGGCGCTTTCATCGCCGGCATTCTTCTCGCCGAAACCGAGTACCGCCGCGAGATCGAAGTAACGATTGAGCCCTTCAAAGGTTTGCTGCTCGGGCTATTTTTTGTCTCAATCGGCGCGAGCCTTGATGTTTCGCAGGTATTTTCCGCTCCGCTAGCAGCGTTCGACCTTGCGCTTGGCATTATCTTCGTCAAGTTTTGCGTCAACTGGCTAGCTGGGTGGATAGCCCGCCTGCCCGTGCGGGTCTCCACCGAGACCGCGCTTATGCTGGCACCCGGCGGGGAATTTGCTTTCGTCATTATCACCGCGGCCGTCGCCGCCAAGGCCGTGCCCGCCGACGCCGGCGCGGAAGCGATGATCGCGGTGACTCTTTCGATGTTCGCCGTGCCGTTCCTTGGCGCGCTCGCCAAGGGCCTGGCAAGACGGCCCGCGGCACCACCGGAGCCCGCCACCCTCGTGGAGCCGGGCGTGGACGGTCCGGCGCCCGATGCGATCATCGTCGGTTTTGGCCGGGTTGGCCAACTTGTCGGCGACATGCTGCATACGCATGCCATCCGCTACGTCGCCGTGGACACCGATGCGGCCTTGGTGACGCGGTTTCGGGGCGAAGGAAGAGACATCTATTGGGGCAATGCGTCGCGGCCTGAGTTTCTCGCCCGTTGCGGGTTGGCCAAGTCCAAGGCTCTTATCATCACAATGAACAAACCCGCCGACGCGGAAGACATTGTTCGCGACGCGCGCGCCGGTTATCCAGATCTGGTCATCGTCGCCAGAGCCCGCGACGCGCATCATGCGACGCTGCTCTATGGTCTTGGCGTGAGCGATGCTGTCCCCGAGACTATCGAGGCAAGCCTGCAATTGTCGGAAGCCGTGCTCGTAGACATGGGTATTCCCATGGGCAAGGTGATCGCCTCGATTCACGAGAAACGCGACGAATTCCGCAAAATCCTTCAGCCTATCGCGGGCCGCGCCAACGTCGAGCGTGCCATAAAAATGTCTCTTCGTGTGAAGGAAATGCACAAACGGGAGCCGAAATCGAAAACGGAAGAATGAGCCCGGTGCGCACAGCGCGGCTTTTCCGCGCCACCAAAACACGCTGCGCTAAACGCCGCGCGCGAGCCCCGCGAGGTCAATTGTGGCGCTTCAGATGGTCTTCGAGATAGGCGAGCGCATCCTGCCGGTCTCCGTCATTGGCCGAAGCCACCGCCTGGTCATAGAGATCGATGATCCATTTGTCCTTTTTGGAATCAATCGCGGCTT
>DASYNQ010000206.1:0-6588 GCA_036008425.1 Methylocella sp.
ATCGCCGTCTTTCAGTCTAATATCCGCGAATTTGGTAACACCTAGATCGAAGTAGACCGCGTCCGCCGAATTCTGCCGTTCTTTTATCTTTCTATAAATCTCGGGCAAAGAATGGCCGGAGCCGACGTCTTCCGAGCCGAAGAGTAAGGAGGACGTGGACGTTTCCGAGCGCTGCACCCGCGCTTTGAGTTGATGCAGCTCCATGAGCATCGTGTCGATCGGGGCAGAGAGACCGCTTTCTTTGCGCTGGGCGAGCGCGGCTTCGGCGCCTCGAAAAGTTAGAAACGTTTGTTTCAGCGTTAACTCGATCTCTTCCTGTTCTAGAGCCGCGAAAAAATCAGATTCCTCCGAATAAATCGGGATCGTAGGATCGGTTAGCAGATTGGACAGATAGTCCACTAATTTAATTTGCCCGTCCTCGTTGAGCCGCGCGAGCAAGGCCTCGGGTTTGAGGAATTCTTGGTACGAATTGTAAAAGGCCGCGATCAGACTGAAGAGCTGATCAAACAGTACGTTGCATCCTTTGAACACCGCTTGAAACTGCGTCTGATACACATCCAATTTTTTGGGCGACGGGGCGAACAACAACGTTTTCAGAATGAAAAGCATTTCTCCAACTCGATACACGTGCAACAGGACATACGACCATTGACCGCCGAGGAATTGCTGAAGCACCATCCCTTTAATCGCGGTTCGTAATCTAACGAAAGTGAGCCTCGGGGTCCTCTAAAAATTTCGCTAAGGACCTGCCGTAAGTTTCTTGGAATCCATCAGACGTTCTTGAGACTGAGACATCTGCTTTAGCCTCCCGTTTATCTATCCCCTGAAGGCGGATGAAAGTTAGTGGGCGGATCCTCATCTTCATCATCCGGATCGTCAATATGAGGCGTGACACAGGGCAGATTCCGGAAGAGAGTGTCGATCTCGGCCCTTCGTAATTCATATTCACGCATATAATCGCGAAAGATTTTGGCCGCTTCTTCCTGGTTCACTTGGAAGGCATCGCAAATCTCCGCTAAAGCTCGCGCGACACAATAAACGTATACTGTAACGATCCGATTATCGTCGGCACCGTCGCGCCGAAGCATTTCCCCTTTCGGTAAGAGGACCCGCCAAATTTCTACCGTCACGTCGAAGGCGAATGGAACACCGCCATGTTCGATGTCAATCTCAGTTAATTTCACTGACCCTACTCTTCCCCGGGAAAACGTTGGCGATCTGGTGATCTGCCATCGCCGGTGCTGTGGTCTCCACTGGCGGCGAGTCGAGCTGTCCAGATTTTTGAATCTTACTCATCTGAACGCACCCGAAAAAATGCGTCGGCAGTTTGAGGAGTTGATCGCGCATAGCCTTTCGGTTCCGTCGCCCACGATGGAGAGCTTGCGTTTGCGTGTCATTTTCACAAATCCGTCTTGGTGTAGCCCGTTACGCCAAAATCACGCGAAAAACGATCAGCGCCGGGATCGACCGCCGCAAAGACACGCCATGCCTGTTCCGATGGGCGGTCAACGCCGAATTCGTCGCGGCCGATCCGACGAACGGCGTCAACGCATCGCGCCCGTGCACCGAGGGATTTCGTGTTTGGACGGAAGATGAGATCGAGCGTTTCGAGGCCAGATGGCCGACCGGGTCACGCGAGCGCCTAGCGCTGGCGATCTTGCTTTATACAGGTTTGCGGCGCGGCGACGCCGTGCAGCTCGGGCGGCAACATATCCGCGACGGCGTCATTTCAATGCGCATCGAAAAAACAGGAACGCCGGTCACTATCCCACTTCTGCCGGAGCTTGCCGAAGTCATCGCCGCCAGCAAAACCGGCGACCTCGCCTTCATCGCGACTACAACTGGTACACCGATGACAAAAGAGTCGTTTGGGAATTGGTTCCGCGATGCGTGCAAGGCGGCCGGCGTCCCCGGCTCTGCGCATGGGCTGCGCAAGGCTGGCGCGACGCGGGCCGCGAACAATGGCGCGACCGTGGCGCAGCTTGAAGCGATCTTCGGATGGAGCGGCGGCGGTATGGCTTCGCTTCATCCGCGCCAAGCCGACCGAACGCGCCTTGCAAAGGAGGCTATGGGGAAGCTATCGAAGGGAAAAACTGAGAACATCTATTCCCTCACCGGGAAGCAATTGAGGGAATGACGCCCAAAAGACCAACTAGATCAAGAACATAATTTTAAGATGGTGCGGCCAAGAGGACTCGAACCTCCACTGGTTGCCCAACTAGCACCTCAAGCTAGCGCGTCTACCACTTCCGCCATGGCCGCGATTGCCCATGCGGTGGAAAGCGCCAGCGCCCCCACGGGCAGGCGGTCGTCTAACAAATCGGCACCGGAGTGGCAAGCGCGTAGGAGAGCGGAGTGGGCTCTTTTGAATGTTGCCGCTATCATGGCCTATGCCACTTGAAAAACCGGCACCCCTCATGCCGTCCAGCAATGCCGCCCCGGTCGAATGGCGGATTTCGAACGCGCTGGTGCCGTATGCCGATGCCGTGGCCTTCATGGACGCGCGAGTCGCGGGGATCGCGGCTGGCAGCGCGCCGGAGCTCATCTGGCTTCTCGAACATCCGCCGCTCTATACCGCCGGGACATCCGCGCGGGCGACCGATCTCGTGGACGCGTGTTTCCCCTTGCACAAGAGCGGCCGGGGCGGCCAATTCACGTACCATGGGCCGGGCCAGCGGGTTATTTATGCGATGCTCGATCTCAATCGCCGGAACCCGGACCTGCGCGCTTTCGTGTGCGCGTTGGAAGACTGGATCATCGCGGCGCTGAGCGCTTTCAATGTCAAGGGCGAGCGCCGCGCGGACCGAATCGGAGTCTGGGTCGCGAGGCCCGAAAAACCGCGCGGCAAAAACGGCGAGATCGCCGAGGACAAGATCGCCGCGATCGGGATCAGGGTCCGGCGCTGGGTATCGTTCCATGGCGTATCGCTCAATGTCGCGCCGAATCTTATGCATTTTTCCGGAATCGTGCCCTGCGGCATTTCAACCGCGCAGTTTGGGGTGACCAGTCTTCGCGATCTTGGTCTAGCGGTGAGCATGAGCGAGGTCGATGTGGCGCTGGCCCGCGAATTCGAGCTCCTTTTCGGCCGGATAAGGGCGCACGGCAAATGATGCACAGCGATCACAAGGCACGGTGTGGCTTCGGCGCAACAAATCGATAGGGAGAATCAACGGCCTTCCGTGTAAAGCCTCATCCCAACTGTAGTGAGGTCCCCGCCGCGATCGACGACCATTCCGATATATGCCTTCTTCTTTGCGATACATTGTTTCATTGCGGCCTGGGAATTCATGGCCGGTCCGCAACCAGCAACTGCCATAATCCTATCGAGAACTTTCAGCCCCGAGCGCTCAGCAATCGATCCTGGTGTCACTTCAAAAACAACGATTCCGGGACCCTTATGCAATCCTGTCTTCGCCGCGATTTCGTCGCTAACTTCCGAGGCCTTAAATCCGAACTCTGAATGTTTAATGAGGTGCGGTTCCTGCCGGTCATCCTTCACGTTGCCTTGCATGTGTATATATTCAAGGCATCGTCTCATGGTATCGAGCTGCGTGGCAATCTGATTTGGCGAAACGGCTATGACGAAAGAATCGCCGCTTTTCGCGGAAATCTTAATGGGATACCCGCCCGCCGCAGGGGCGCGCAACGCGGCTGCGGTGACTTCAATCCCGATGTCTTCCGAATAATCGCACCCATACGAAAACGCCTTTCTCGAGCAACCATGCTCAAATTCGCCCCCGATAGGAATCACGTCTAACGACGTTGTGGAGCCATCGCTTGCCTGGTTGAAGTGTTTGCGCCTTGTCGAACTGAAATAATTTACGGTCACGTAGAGCTGATGCTTCGTTGCTCCGTCGAACTTGCCGACAAAACTTCGCAAGCTCCAGGTTTTGAACATCCCTCCCAGCGGATTTTCAGATTCGATGATCCCGTTGATTTTCATCAGCGGGCTCAATTCATCGCTCTCGACACCTTGGATACCGGATGGTCCTGATGTTTGAGCATGCAGCGGGGCGATCCATAACGCGACGACGATTGCCGCGAGAGGCAGTCTCATTTCAACAACCCTCTGGCTTGGGGAGGGCGATCGGAGACTTGGGCCGGAAGCGGAACAAAAATGCTATCAGCACTGCTCCCGGCCCACAGGCCGTGACGCGCAACTTTGAAAAGCTGACGTTGGAAGTATAACGACAGGCGAACATTTTGCAAGACTGATACTCAATGTCAGGCGTCATCCAGAAAATGTGAGGGGCTCGGAGATCCTTAATCTAGACCTTCAGGCACAAAAGTTTGACCGCCGTACCGCGGGTCTTTCTTTGTCGCCGTGTCGCAAACCCACATTAATGCCCGGCCAACGCGTTTCGGAGACGTCCAGGAACCGGCGTGCCCCACTTTTCGTTTGCATGCGTTGGCCGCGCTTGGCCCGTGCCTGAAGGGTGCTTCGTTGAAGAAGATTCAAATCAAACGGATTTACGAGCCGCCCGCGGCTTCGGACTGCACCCGGATTTTGGTGGACCGGCTATGGCCGCGCCGGGTGGCGCGCGACGAGGCGCGCATCAATGCCTGGATCAAGGATGTTGCGCCAAGCGATGCGCTGCGTCGCTGGTATTCCCACGACCCCGAGAAATGGCCCGAGTTCCGGGCGCGCTATATTGCCGAGCTGAAGCATAATCCAGCGGTCGTCGAACTGCAGGACATGGCCTCGAAAAGCAAAACAATCACGTTGTTATTCGCGGCCAAGGATAACTTGCGCAATAACGCGACGGTTTTGCAGGAATTCCTGACCGGCGGCGCGGCTTCGAAGTGAAAATTATTTTCTTTCGCGCAGGGCCGCCCAGAACCGGCGCTGGTCCGAGCGGCGCAGAACGTCAAGCGGAATCGCGCGATCGATTTTCTCCGCGTCGAGCAGGCGCACGAGATCATCGGCGCCGGTCACGGGGGCGCCGTCAACAGCAAGCAAAATATCGCCGGTGAGAAGACCCGCGTGATCAGCCGGGCTTCCCGCTTCGACCGCGCTCACCATGGCGCCCATCCGTTGCGCGAGGCCGAGGCGCAGCCCGATTCTGCGCGGCACTGCAACCGTGCCAGCGCCGATGCCAAGATAAGCGCGGCGGACCCTTCCGTGCGCCATAAGTTCTCCGAGCACGAAACTTGCCGTATTGGAAGCCACCGCGAAGCAAATTCCTTGTGCCCCGGCGATGATCGCGGTGTTGATGCCGATGACCTCGCCTGCCGACGAGACCAGCGGGCCTCCCGAATTGCCGGGATTGAGAGCCGCATCGGTCTGTATCACATCGTCGATCAAACGGCCGTTTTTCGACCGCAACGAGCGCCCGAGCGCCGATATCACTCCCGCCGTGACGCTGGCGTCGAAGCCGAAGGGATTTCCGATCGCGATGGCGATCTCTCCTGGCTTCAGCCTTTTCGAATTGCCGAGCTTTGCCGGCGAAAGCGTTGCATCCTCGTCGATCCGGACAAGGGCAAGATCGGTGTCTGGATCATCGCCGAGGACACGGCCGGAGTGGCTGCGTCCATCGAGCGCCGTCACCTCGGCGCGCTTGGCGCCTTGCACCACGTGACTATTGGTGAGAACGAGCCCGTCCGGCGATAGGATGACGCCGGAGCCAGATCCGGCTCGGCCACGGCCGCCGTGGCGGGTATCGAGCCGCACGACGCTCGGCCCGACCCGCTCGACGACCTTTGTCACGGCGTTCGAATAGGCATCGAGGAGCGTGGTGTCGCCGCCTGTATGACCAGGGAGGGCATGATCTTCGCTTGGATCATCCGTGCCAGACGGGGAGGGTGCGCGTGCGTCGCGTCTCGCTTCCTCGTCCAGGCAAGAAAAGGATAAGTTGCGCGGTCCAGGAATATTTTCGTCCATGCTGCAATATATGGGACCGATGGTCGACTGTTTTTAGCTAACACCACTAGGAGGGTTCCAGTAGCAATTTATCACAGTATTCACTCCGCAGGAGTCCATAATGGCATCGATCCCGACACGATGGACTACGATTACGATCCGACGGTCGCCGAGCCGGGTCCGCGGCTCAGCCGAGAAAGCCCGGGGGCGCGGCCAAGCGGCGCGGCGCGCAAGATTTGGCGAGCAAAATATTGTCGAGAAACTGGCGCGCGCTTTTCGCCCAGGTGAAGGTAAGCGCGTGGGCTCTTGCTTTGCCCCGCGGAATTTCAAGCGCCGCGAGACAAGCGGCGCGCAGATCCATGTCGAGGACGCCGGCGCCACTCGCGCCGATGACATCGAGCGGCCCCGGCACCGGCAGCGCCGCCACCGGCAGGCCGCAGGCGAGCGCTTCGAGCAAGACCATGCCGAACGTATCGGTCCGGCTCGGAAACACCAAAACATCCGCCGAGGCATAATGAACGGCGAGCGCGTCGCTCGCCTGCGTGCCGAGGAATTGCGCTTGCGGAAAGCTTGCCTCCAACGCGCGGCGCGAGGGGCCATCTCCGACGACCAGTTTCGAGCCCGGCAAGTCCAGCGCCAGAAAGGCCTCGACATTCTTTTCCGGCGCGAGCCGTCCGGCATAAAGAAAGACCGGCCGCGGCAAATTTATCGCCGCCGCCTTGGCCGGG
>DASYNQ010000207.1:0-8745 GCA_036008425.1 Methylocella sp.
CCGGCCGGCGATTGCGGGTTGACCGGGCGCAAGATCATCGTCGACACCTATGGCGGCGCGGCACCGCATGGCGGCGGCGCATTTTCGGGCAAGGATCCGACAAAGGTCGATCGCTCCGCCGCCTACGCCGCGCGGTACCTCGCCAAGAACGTCGTTGCCGCGGGTCTCGCCGATCGCTGCACGCTCCAGCTTTCCTACGCGATCGGCGTCGCCGAGCCGCTGTCGATCTATGTCGATACCCACGGCACCGGCCAAGTCGCGGACGAAAAGCTCGAGGCAACCCTCTTCGAGGTCATGCGCCTTTCCCCGCGCGGCATCAGGGAACATCTGAAGCTTAACCGGCCAATTTACGCGCGGACTGCCGCCTACGGCCATTTCGGCCGTGCGCCCGACGCCGAGGGCGGTTTTTCCTGGGAAAAGACCGATTTGGCGGAGAAGCTGAAAGCTCATCTCGCCTGATTTCGCCAAGATTGGGCGGCGCTCGGCAGGCCATGAACCCCGGAAGTCAAACCGGAAAGCCGCGGTCGCAGCGGCCCGGCGTTGCAACACCGCGGGAAACCCATGCGAATCCAGCCGGCTTGCATGGTCGACGCCGAGGGAAGAAGCTGAGCGCTCATCATGCCGCGCTTTTGCGCACGGTTTTGCCATGTCTCAGCTTCGATGCATCGCGGCCCATTGCCGATCCCGCCTGCCTATTTCCCGATAGGCCCTCCGCGCTTTGGCTCGAAATTGGCTTTGGCGGCGGCGAGCATCTCGCCGCCCAGGCATATGCGCACCCCGATATTGGCTATCTCGGCTGCGAGGCCTTTTTGAACGGCATCGCCAAGGCCTTGGCGCTCATCGAAGCAGGTCAGTTGCGCAATGTGCGCCTCTACAATGGCGACGCTCGAGCGGTGATCGAAGCGCTGCCAGGGGAGGCCTTGGACGGCGCCTATCTGCTTTATCCGGACCCTTGGCCAAAGCGGCGTCACCATAGGCGCCGGTTCCTGTCCGAAGAAATGCTGACCAGGCTCGCGCGGGTCATGCGTCCGGGCGCGGAGCTTCGCTTCGCAACCGATATCGACGCCAACACGGGCTGGAGCTTGGCGCGTGTCGTGCGCGCGCCGGATTTTGTCTGGGCGCCGGCGGGCCCCAGGGATTGGCAAAGGCCCTGGGACGGATGGACCGGCACGAGATACGAAGCGAAAGCGCTCCGCGGTGGGCGAAGGCCTGCCTACCTCACTTTCCTTCGCAAATAACGCTCGTTCGCTCGAATCGAACCGGATTAAGTTCCGAAGTGTTTACTTCGCGTGGTTACGCAGTACTGCAGAAAGTAGCTCAGTATACATGAGCTATGCATTTATGCCAAAAACCAGGATTGCTTGCCGGGTGTTTTATAAGTGTCTGCGATTAACAATTGGCGCGGCATCGCTAGTCGCCTCATCAAGGAGACATTGCATGGCCATTCTATTAATCTGGAGCGTCCTGTTGGGGGCGGTTCTCGGGCGGTTTTTCAAGGTTTTGGTACTTGTCCCGGCGTGCGCGTTCCTCCTCGTCGCGGTCCTCGTCAGGTCCGCTGATGGCGAGCACGGCCTGCTGCGCCCGCTTCTTGAATTCGCCGTGCTGATCACAAGTCTGCAAATCGGCTACGTCTCCGGCCTGCTTTCGTTTTTGATTCACAGCGTGTTGCAACGCCAAGGAAAACCCCGCCCGCGCGCCACAGGCGCGTAATTTTATCGCATGTTTCTGTCTTTTGACGAATATCAATAGATAAATGCGTCCGTATTTGCTCAGATTCCTATATCGCTTTGTGCCTCCTTGGGCTGATGGATTTGTACCGACATAGCGGCATTATGGCCGCGCCGCCAACTGCCGGCTTGCCGGTGAAGCTACCGCTTTCGCTGCATCCGAGAGCGGCCCCGGAGCGGCGCCCCGCCGCCTTGCCCGCCGCGCTAGCGTTTCTCACCGTCCATGGCGTCAGCCCGGCGGTCTTACTCACCGCCGCCGCGGAGGCGCGCCGGCAAGCCATCGCGCCGGAGGCCGCCGTCCTTGCGAGCGGAACGATCCGGGAGCGTTTCTTTTATCAGTGTCTCGCGCATCGCCTTGGCTCGGCCTTTATCGACGGCGAGATAGCGCTCGGCGCCGGCGCGCGCTATCCGCACGCTGTTCACGCGGGCCTCGCGCCGCTCGACGGCGGCGATGGTTCCCGCTGGCTCGCCGCGCCGCGCGGTCAGTTGCTTACCCATCTCTTGGCAAGGGCGCGCGGCGGCGAGCGCTTGGGCGCGCGCCTTGCGATCACGACACCTTCGCATTTGTCCAGCTTGGTGCGCGCGGCGTCGACCGCGTCGATCCTGCGCGAGGCAAGCCTCGGCCTCGCCAACCTCGATCCGAGTCTTTCCGCGAAAGAACGCCCTAGCCACGCGCAGTGCACTTCCGCCATGGCGGCGGCGGCCGCCGGCACCTTGGCATTCGGCCTAGCGCCAGCGGCTACCCTCACCGTCGTATCATTATCGATGACCTGTTTATTCCTGGCCTCGATCTGGCTTCGTCTCTTCGCCGGGGCGGCGAGTACCGGTTGCCGCGAAGCGCCGTTTCGCGCTCGTGTCGAGGATCGCCGGCTGCCGGTTTATTCGGTCGTGGTCGCGCTACACCGGGAAGCGCGGGTCGTGCCGCAACTCGTTGCCGCGCTCACCGCGATCGACTATCCGCGCGGCAAGCTCGACATCAAGCTCGACATCAAGCTCGTGATCGAGCGTGACGATCGTGCGACGCGGCTCGCAATCGAGGCCTCGGATCTGCCCGCCACCTACGAGATCGTCGTCGCGCCCGGGGGCTGGCCAAGGACCAAACCCCGCGCGCTCAACATCGCCTTGCCGCTGGTGCGCGGCGAACTCCTTGTCATATTCGATGCCGAGGACGCCCCTGCTTCGGGCCAATTGCGCGAGGCGGCGGAACGTTTTTTGCGTGCCCCGCGCGAGCTTGCCTGCCTGCAGGCCCGGCTCGCGATCGACAATATCGAGGATTCCTGGCTAACCCGGCTGTTCGCGATCGAATACGCGGTCTTGTTCGATGTCTTGAACCCAGGCCTCGCTGGGCTTGGCCTGCCGCTGCCTCTCGGCGGCTCCTCCAACCATTTTCGCACCGAGGTTTTGCGCGAGGTCTGCGGCTGGGATGCCTGGAACGTGACCGAGGATGCCGATCTCGGCCTTCGCCTCGCCCGTTTCGGCTATGGCGTCGGTGTTTTGCCGTCGAGCACGCAGGAAGAGGCACCGGCGCACATCGACACTTGGCTGAGGCAGCGGCGGCGCTGGTCCAAGGGCTGGATGCAGACCCTCATCACGCTGACCCGCGATCCCCGTCGCCTCGTTTCGGAGCTTGGCGTCGCGCACAGCCTGGCGCTCGCCCTGACGATGACCGGTTTGGTGATCGCGCCGCCGCTCTGGCCATTTTTTACCGCGCTCCTTGTCCATGATCTTGGCGCCGGCCTGCCGTCGCCCGCCTCCGCCTTTGAACTTATCGAGGTCGTGCTTTGGATGTCGGCGGGGCTTTTCGGAACCGCGTCGATCGTATGGCTCGCGTTGCTCGGCATGAAGCGGCGCAAACTTCTCGGTCTTTGGCCTTTCCTGCCGCTCCTCCCTTTGTATTATCTTCTGACCTCGGCCGCGGCGTGGATGGCGATCTACGACCTTATTCTGCGGCCCTATCATTGGCATAAGACCGAGCATGGCCTCGCCAAAACCTCGCGGCAAAGCTTGCTCACGCTCGCGGGCAGGGCGGCGGCGGTGAGGGCCAATCTCCTGTGAGGGGAAGCGGGTATTTCACAGGTCGGGGCAGAGACCCGAAGGTGCACGCCATATGTTATCGTTATGCCAGCTCATGATCCAGTGAGAGGCCGCATGAATGAAACGATGAATTGCCCGGTATGCAGAGAAACCTTCTGCACTAAGCAGGACATGAGCCTGAGCATTCACTCGGGAAATGAATACAATTGCGCTCGATGCGGTAAATTCGTGCTTTGCGGCACACTAGCGAACGGGTTCAGCGATAGTTTCATGACGTTGCGTAGACGCACCGTTTTGAGCCATCGGCTACGCCGCATGCAACGGCCGGACGGCACTCCGATTCAAATTTATCAGGAGGAGCTGCGGACTTTCAACCTTGACGATCCTCTCCCATCGCCGGCGCAGCAGGCCGATAGTTTGATCCTTTGGAATGGCGATCATCAGGCTTTTCAGGCGCAAGAACTAGAAATTCCTGACTCTGAGGTTGCTGCTTGGGTTGGTTCACCTATCACGTCGAACTTTCAGGATGAAGGGCTGGCTTGGCTGCTGCAACAACCGCAAATAAAGGTGCTCGTGAAAGAACACGACGCCATCAACGGGCCTACTAGCGCTTACGTTCGATGGTTGGCAACGCTATGAAGCCCTCAAGCACGCCCAAGTCGAAAGCCGCACGGCCGCCCTGTCATCTACACCTGCCGCGAAAAGGAATGGAAAGACGGCAAGTCGCATTTCGATACCAGCCATCTGAACACGATCATCTGTGACCCGGAAAATCTGGGTGACGCTGTCACGCGCTTGACCGCGACGATCCGGGCAACCCTGCCCGCCGAGGCAAAGATGACCGATTGAAGAGAAATGTGCGCTTATTTATTAACTGCCTGTTAAAAAGTGGGGGTATTCACGCACGCGATGCCGCTATAACGCGCTTTTCGCCGCGAGGATTTTTTCGCGCAAGGGCTCGGCCATCTCGATTAAGCGGGATTTGTTGGCGGAGCGAAATTCTTCAAGAGCCCCATCGAGGGCCTCAATTGCATGGTCGAGATGACGCGGCTCGCGATCCTTTTCGAACAGGGCGCGGTGAACGACGGCGAGATTGTGCTGGGTGACGGCCCATTGGAGTGGCACGCGCTCGCGGGTTAATTCCTGGGTGGCTTCGCGATGGGCTTCGACGGCCTCCGTGAGCCGCGCCGTCCCGCTCTCCCGCGTGCCGAGGTCCTTAAGCGCGGTGCCGAGATTGTTTTGGGTCGTGGCCCACTCCAGCGGCACGCTCTCGCGGGTCAATTCCTGCAAGGCTTCGCGATAGGCTTCGACTGCCCCCTCGAGGCGCGCCGTGCCGCTCTCCCGCTCGCCAAGCGTTTCGAGCGCGGCGCCGAGACTTATTTGTGTCATCGCCCAATCGCGCGGCGCGCGCGCGGGTATATTCCTTCAACGCTTCGCTATAGGCGGCAACGGCCTCCTCGAGCCGCGCCGTCCCGCCCTCCCGCTCGCCGAGGACTCTGAGCGTATTGCCGAGATTCATCTGGGCGGCGGCCCAATCGAGCGGCGCGCGCGCGCGAGTATATTCGTTCACGACGTCGCGAAAGGTGGCAACGGCCTCTTCGAGCCGCGCGGTTCCGCTCTCCCGCTCGCCGAGCCTCGCGAGCGCATTACCGAGATTCATCTGGGTCGCGGCCCAATCAAGCGGCTCGCGCTCGCGGGTGTATTCCTTCAAGGCTTCGCGATAAACTTCGACGGCCTCCTCGATCCGCGCCGTCCCGTTCTCCCGCTCACCGAGCGTTTCGAGCGCAACGGCAAGATTGGTGTGCGCCAAGGCCCATTGGAGCGGGCTCTCCGGGCGCGCAAGGAGACCGAGGCCGCGGTGATAGGTATCGATGGCTTCGATCAATGCCCGATTATCTTCGGACTGCGTCCCTTGCTTCAAAAGTTCGTCCGCCCGATCGAACAGCGTCTTGGTTTCCTGCCGCATGACGGCGGCCGCAACGCCTGCGCTCGTAATTTTACCGTCTCGCTCGCCTGGGATCTCCCGGTTGAATTTCGCCAATCCCAAGCCGAGCAACCAACGGCCGGCAAGAATCGTTGCGCCGACGATAAAAAACGCGAAGACCCAGCCGACCCCGGTCAAGCGAAGGCTTTCGATGCTCTGATGGTCAATATTTCCGAAAAAATTACCCATGACGTTTCTCGTTTATTCATGTGGTTGCTTGATTTTATCCAAGAAGTCTGCACCTTTTTGGGATCGTGCTCTAACTCCCCCGCACGATTCAATTGCGCGTGTCCGCGCCAAAGGCAAGGCGTGGTAGTCAAAACGCCAAAGCCTCGCCTGCGCGGGGCACGACAACTTTTGTCGGATGGCCTTGCATCGCCGCGACGAAGTGGCTTGCGTCCTGATCGAGAAAATCGAAGGTCCCGTAGTGACAGGGGACAACGGTATCGAATTTGAAGAAACGCTTGACCGCGAGTGCCGCCGTCCGCCCGCTCATGGTGAAACGGTCGCCGATCGGCACAAGGCCTATCTTGGGCGAATGAATCTCCGCGATTAAACCCATGTCGGAGAACACATCGGTATCGCCCATGTGATAAAGGCAAGGCGCGTCCCTTGGCTTAACGACAACGCCGTTCGGACTGCCGAGATAGATGGATTGGCCGTTGACGATGGTTCCCGACGAATGCAACGCCTGGGTGAGGCTTACGCTGAACGAGCCGCAATCGATCGTGCCTCCGGTGTTGCCGGGGTTGATATTTTCCGCGCCTTGCGCGTTTAAATACATGCAGACTTCGAAATTCGAAATGATTTGCGCGCCGGTCGCCTTGGCGATTTTTACCGCATCGCCGATATGATCGTCATGGCCGTGGCTCAGCAAAATATGGGTCGCTCCCTCGGCCGCCTTTGCGGCGTCGCCGGTGAATTTCGGGTTGCCGCTGAGAAAAGGGTCGATCAGGATGACCGCCGCGTCGAGCTCGATGCGGAAAGCCGAATGGCCGAGCCAAATCAGGTTCATTGGGGGCCCCATCCAAAGCGAGCACCAAGCGGGAGTCGAAGAGCGTACCCGCACACCCCTAATTATACACGAAATATATATAGACGAAGTTATGGATTGAAGGGCGCGTGATGGCGGCGGAAGTCTTGGAACTCGACGGTTTGGCTCTTCGCATCGGCGCCGGGCAGCGGCTCATCGGCGCCGATCTCGGCGCCAAGACCATCGGCCTTGCGCTCTCCGACGTGGAGCGGCGGATCGCGACGCCGCTTATCACGATCCGGCGCACGAAATTTGCCAAGGACGCGGCGTGGCTCGTCTCGCTCATGGATGAATTTGACGCCGCGGCGCTCGTCATCGGCTTGCCGCTCAATATGGATGGATCGGAAGGTCCGAGCGCGCAGGCGGCCCGCGCCTTCGTGCGCAATTTTGGGCCGCTTGCGGCGCGCCCTTGCGTCTTTTGGGATGAAAGGCTTTCGACCCTGGCCGTCACCCGGTCGCTGATCGCGCAGGGCGTCTCCCGTGCCAAGCGCGCCGAAGTCGTCGATAGGATGGCGGCCGCATTCATTCTCCAGGGAGCGCTCGACCGGCTGCGCTGGCTTGGCCCGGGCGGAATGACCCAAGCAGCCGAAGGGGAGCAGTCGTAAATGCGGATTTCTCAATTTGACATAGCAGCCACTAAGTTTTGAACCCCCGCCCTACCCAGTGCCAAAGGCCTATGAGCGCATAAACGATAAGCCACGCGAATGGGATCGGAGCCACGGCGGCTATCGGTGCATACATCCAATCGCCGGATACCGTACTAGGGTAAACCTTTGCCAAAGCCGCGTTCATTTCCGATTCTGGCGTCCCGTCCGGGAAATAGAACAAAGCGCCGTCAGGGCCTTGAATTGTGGTTGTCATAAGTTTAGATGTCGCCTCACTACATTGTTTGAAGGCTAATTGATCCTCCACGAAACAGTTACTCAGGTGATTAGCGCTTCGTTCGTGCATCATCTTGCCCGTTCCCAATCCCCAACCAACAGGCTGCCCAGACCACGGAGAGAATGATCCCGATCCTTTGCCACCCTGTAAGACGAACATGCATTATCAATCTTTCCGCGAACCGCCATCTAGTCTGCTATTTCAAGGTGAGAATTCCCGATTTTAAGCTATGGGGAATTCCATATTGATGGCTTCAATTGCTGCTAGAAGGTCTCTTTCTAAAATCTCCAAATGTTCCCAGCGACCATGGCCCGACCTTTCTGTCGCTATTACAATGCCGTCTTCAATTCTGAAATCGTAATTTGGTTGCGCAAACTGTTCTATGTTTGTTGACGGCGGGCGGTATCCATAGATGACCGATTTCTTCTGTAAATAATAGCAATACCACGTGATTATAGCTTCCGAGCGATTTGATTCTACCCCCCGAACGATTGCAGCCAGACTGGTGTTGGAATCCAATGCGCGCCGCGCGGCTTCGTAAAGAGGCACATACTGGCCCCCGCATATACGAGCTTTCCGCGACCGGACTTTAGAGAATTTGCCGACGAGTTGCGGCCAAAAAACCCAAACCACACCGCTCACAATCAACACTGCTGCTAACGCATAAATCAGCGATCCGCTAATACCGTTTAAGCATCGTTCTTGAATACCAGGAAATTGCAATCTCAGCCAATTGCATAGATTCAGTTCCGCGTCCTTCGGCCCAACTTCCGCTACGAAGATTATTGAAGCCCCCAGAATTGAGGGGATAGCTTTTCCGATGCGCCCTAGCACTGCCCTAACTTGCTTCCGCGAGAAGCGAAAGCTGGGCCTTCGTGTCGCCGCCGGTATCGGTGAGGTGAGTCGGATAATCGCCCGTAAAGCAATGGTCGGTGAACTGCGGTCGGACCGGATCGCGGCCTTTCTCGCCCATCGCCCGGTAAATGCCGTCGACGGAGAGAAAGGCAAGCGAATCGCAGCCGATATAGGCGCGCATTTCGTCGAGCGTGTGGGTCGCGGCGAGCAATTTGTCGCGCTCCGGCGTA
>DASYNQ010000208.1:0-17938 GCA_036008425.1 Methylocella sp.
GGGAGCCCCTCGGCTCGTGGCGGCAGAGGCCTCGTGGCGGAATGGTTACGCAGAGGACTGCAAATCCTTTCATCCCGGTTCGATTCCGGGCGAGGCCTCCAACCCAACCCTCGTCAGCCGATAGCGGCCGTGCGCAGCCGCAGGGCATTGCCGATCACGCTGACCGATGAGAGCGACATCGCGGCGGCCGCGATGACCGGCGACAAAAGAATGCCGAAGGCCGGGTAAAGCACACCGGCGGCGATCGGGACCCCGGCGGCATTATAAATAAACGCGAAGAAGAGATTCTGCCGGATGTTGCGCATCGTCGCCTCGGAGAGGCGGCGGGCCCGCACGATTCCCCGCAGATCGCTCTTAAGCAGCGTGACGCCCGCGCTCTCGATCGCGACATCGGTGCCGGTGCCCATGGCGATGCCGACGTCGGCCGCGGCAAGCGCCGGGGCGTCGTTGACGCCGTCGCCGGCCATGGCCACAATATGGCCTTGCGTGCGTAAACCTTCGACCACTGCGCTCTTGTTGCCGGGCAAGACGCCGGCCGTGACATCCGCGATGCCAAGCCCGCGCGCGACCGCCTCTGCCGTAATGCGGTTATCGCCGGTGAGCATGACCACGTGCACGCCTTCGTTTTGCAGAGCCTTGACCGCGTCGAGCGCCGTGGGCTTCACCGGATCTGCGATGGCGAAGAGCCCGGCGGCCCTGCCGTCCAGTCCCATGAATATGACGGTGGCGCCGTCTTTCCGCAATTCGTCGGCGTCCTTGGCGAGGTCCGCCGTACTGATGCCGCTCGCATCGAGAAAACCGGCGTTGCCTATCGTAAGCTTGTGGCCATCGACCGTGCCGAGAACCCCTTTTCCGGCGGGCGCGTCGAAACCCACAGGCTCGGATAATTCGAGCTGGCGTTCCTTTGCCGCGTCAACGATCGCGGTTGCAAGCGGATGTTCGCTGGCCCGCTCAAGGCTCGCCGCAAGCCGCAAAAATTCGTCCTCGCCAAGGCCCGCAAGGGTCCGGATCGCCACGACCTTCGGCTTGCCCTCGGTGAGGGTGCCGGTCTTGTCGACGACGAGCGTGTCGATCTTTTCCATGCGCTCCAGCGCCTCCGCATTCTTGATGAGGATGCCCAATTGCGCGCCGCGTCCGACGCCGACCATGATCGACATGGGCGTCGCGAGGCCGAGGGCGCAGGGGCAAGCGATAATCAAGACTGAGACGGCGGCGACAAGCCCGTAAGCGAAGCGCGGCTCCGGGCCAAGGATCACCCAGGCAGCGAAGGCGGCAAGGGCCGTGACGATCACCATGGGCACGAACCAGGAAGCAACTTGGTCGGCAAGACGCTGGACCGGCGCGCGGCTGCGTTGCGCCTTCGCGACGAGTTGCACGATCTGGGAGAGCAGAGTATCGGCGCCGACCTTTTCCGCGCGCATGATAAATGAGCCGCTCTCGTTGAGCGTGCCGGATATGACCTTGGCGCCCGCGTCCTTGCCAACCGGCATGGATTCGCCGGTGACGAGCGACTCGTCGATCGTCGCGCGCCCCTCGAGAATCGCACCATCGACCGGCACTTTCTCGCCCGGCCGCACGCGCAGGCGGTCGCCAACGGCGATCGCATCGAGCGGCACTTCCTCGTCGGTGTTGTCGCCGCGAAGACGTCGCGCGGTCTTTGGCGCGAGGCCCAGAAGCGCCTTGATCGCGTTGGAGGTTTTTTCACGCGCCTGGAGCTCCAGAACCTGGCCAAGCAGCACGAGAACGGTGATGACCGCGGCGGCCTCGAAATAGATCGCGACCGAGCCATCCGCGCCCCGGAACGCTTGCGGAAAAAGACCCGGTGCCAATGTCGCGGCGGCGCTGTAAGCCCAAGCGACGCCGGTGCCCATGGCGATCAGCGTGAACATGTTCAAATTGCGCGTCGCGAGTGACCGCGCGCCGCGTTCAAAAAACGGCCAGCCTGCCCAAAGCACGACGGGCGTGGCAAGGACGAATTGCACCCAATTCGATGTCATCTGCGAGATCAGCATGTGATGGTCGAAGAGGTGTCCCCCCATCTCCAAAACCACCACCGGCAGGCTAAGCGCGAGCGCGATCCAGAATCGCCTTGTCATGTCGGCAAGCTCGGGATTTGGACCCCAATCCGCGCTCGCTACGTCAGGTTCAAGCGCCATGCCGCAGATCGGACAATTGCCGGGCCCGGTCTGACGGATCTCTGGATGCATTGGGCAGGTGTAGATGGCGCCTTCCGGAACTGGTGTCGGAGGTTTTGGCTCTTCGCCGGTATAGGACATGGGGTCCGCGACGAATTTGGTTTTGCACCCCTCCGAGCAGAAATAATAGGTCTCATCGCCCGCTTCCGCAGCGTGTTTGGCCGTGCGAAGATCGACTTCCATGCCGCAAACCGGATCTCTCACGAGATACGCGGCGTCAGCGGCTTTGTGCTGGTGGCGCGGTGCATGACTGTGATGATGATCATGCATCGGCATCGTTTGCTCCGGAACATTCCTCGCGCATCTCCGGCGGGTTTGGCAAAGCGGCGAAGAGACAGATTGCTGATCGATCTTAAAATATAGGCGCCGCCGCCGTCTGTTCCAAGGGATCGCATCCATTGCTGGAATTCCGGCCGCCAGGGCGGGACGGCAGCATCCGGGGGAATAACACATTTCGATCACCGGATGCAGCGAGGCAGAGCGGCGAGCACCTCCCGCCCGAGGATACGCTGTTCTTTCGGCCAGCTCCAAAAATCGCCTTGGTGCGCCATCGCATCCGCGAGCCTTCGCCGGTAGGCTTCCTTCGGCACTTCGACCGCGCCGAGCGAAGCAAGATGCGGCGTCACGAATTGCGCGTCGAGCAGGCGGAACCCGCCCTTCGCCAAACGCGCGACGAGATGCGCCAGCGCGACTTTCGAGGCGCCGGTTCTGCGGTAAAACATGCTTTCACCAAAAAACGCCGCGCCGAGGTGGACGCCGTAGAGCCCGCCAACAAGCGCGCCATCCGCCCAGCTCTCCACGGTGTGGACCCTGCCGGCATCGAACAGCTGGCGATAGAGCAGTCTAATCCGGTCATTGATCCATGTCTTGTCGCGGCCTCCATGGGAGACTGCGCATCCGTCGATCACGGCATCGAAATCGCAATCGATTTTGATCTCGAAACGATCGGAGTGGATCGTCTTGGCGAGACTCTTCGATACGATCAGGCCATCGAGCGGGAAGATGCCGCGCACTTCCGGATCGACCCAGTATAAATTTTGGTCGAGGGCGCTCTCCGCCATCGGAAAGAGGCCGATGGAATAGGCGCGGAGCAAAATATCGCTGGTTATTTCGAATTGGTCGCGGGGATGGCTCATCGGACAAGATTGAGCGTCGCGGCGGACGCCGTCAAGCGCGAACGAATGCGCGCGGTTTTTCTACGTGCCCCCAGCGCTTGACAAAAGCTCGATCCGTGCTCTTTTCGCAGGCGGCGTCCGGATGTCCAACGGAGCTTTACCCATGATGGTCTCGACGACAAATGATATAACAGGTTTCAAGATCGTCCGGCATCTCGGCATCGTGCGCGGCATCACCGTTCGCTCGCGCAGCGTCGTCGGCAATTTGGTCGGCGGCCTTCAGTCCATTTTCGGCGGCCAGATCGGCGCCTATTTGGACCTTGCGGAAACCTCGCGGCAGGAAGCCTTCGATCACATGTGCGCGCATGCCACCCAAGCAGGCGCCAACGCGGTTGTTGGGATGCGCTATGACGCCAATGAGATCATGGACGGAATTACCGAAGTCCTCGCCTATGGCACCGCGGTGTGGGTCGAGCCTTTCGCGGGATGACCGCTAACAGCCGGAACCGATGATCGAAATTTAAGAAACCCCGCGATGTTGTCCACCATCGTCTTTTGCGAGGATAAGCCCGCGAGCGCGCCCGGCCGCGATTTGGCCGGGGTTTTGGCGCGCACGTTGGCTTGCCTGGTGCCGGCCAAGGTCGAAGGCCTTCTCTGCGACGTCAGGATCGCGGGGCCGGCGGGGACGGGCTTAAGCCTTGTCGCGAATCACGCGGGCTGCGCCTTGATCGAGGCGGAAAACGAGGCGGACTGGCTCAGTCTCGCATTGCAAGCGGCGCGCGGCCCCGACATTTTTCTGCTGCGTTGCGGGCGCGCTCCGGAGGCGGGCTTTATCGAGGAAGCAGCCGATTTTTTGGCGGCAGACACCAAGGATTCATCGCGCGCGGCGTGGTTGCGCGCGGAGCCGGAAAGTTTTCTCGAACGGGTGTTTCTGTCCTTAGCGCCGGTCGCGGGGCTTATTGCTCCCCACTATCTCATGCTGCGGGCGCCGCGCGGCGGTTTTTCAAATCTCGCGAGCTTCGTTGCTCCCTCAACTGCTTTCCAGACGCGCGCGCGGCGGATCGGCTGACCAGTTTCTTGCACGTACGACCTTGCTTGTGCGGAAGTCCTGGGCCAGAGGGATATAGATTGGTCTCTGGCATGCGGCTGAATGCTCTGGACTGGCTCAATTTTTTCCTCGCCGATGTGCGTGGTGGGCTCGGTGCCTATGTGAACGTCTTCCTTCTTACAAATGCGCAATGGAGCCAGGCCGCGATCGGCGCCGTGTTGTCGACCAGCGGCCTCATCGGCATCATGGCGCATCCGGCGGTCGGCGCCTTTATCGACAGCACACGGGCAAAGCGGGCCCTGATCATCGCCGGGGCATTCGTCCTGTCGGGCTGCGGCCTCGCGATCGTGTGGATGCCGGTCCTTCCCGTCGTGCTTGTCGCGGACATCATTATGGCTGTCCTCGGTGGCGTCTTTGCGCCAACCGTCGCCGCGATAACCCTCGGCCTGGGCGGACGAGAGACCCTGCCGGCCCGTCTTGGCCGCAACGCCGCATTCGACCGCGCCGGCAATGTCTTCATCGCAGCCTTCATCGGGGTCGTTGGGGTAGCGTACTCGCAAAAGGCGCCGTTTTATCTCGCGCCGTTATTTGCGGCGCTGACGGCGATCGCGGTGCTCTCGATCCCGGCGCGCGCCATCGATCACGACAAGGCCCGGGGTCTCGAAATGGACGCCTCCCACCATGCAGCGGTTCCCGCCGGCTGGCGTGTTCTGTTCCGGTATCGGCCGCTTGTCATATTCGCGGTGGCCGCGGCGCTGTTTCATTTCGCCAACGCGCCGATGCTGCCGCTCGTCATCCAAAAGCTCGCTCTGGCCAATCCTGGCCGGGAAACCGGCCTCACCTCCGCCGCCATTATAGTCGCCCAGTTCGCTACGATTTTGATGGCGCTGCTCGTCACCCGAGCAAATGCGCTCGGTCGCAAACCGCTTCTGCTCCTTGCCTTCGCTGCGGTTCCGCTGCGCTGCGGCCTCTGCATCTGGTTTGACGATCCGTCCTGGCTCCTGGCCGTTCAAGTGCTGGATGGCGTCGGGGGTGGCCTTTTCGAAGCGCTTCTGCCCCTCGTCCTCGCCGATATCGTCGGCGGGACCGGCCATTACAGCCTCGCCCGCGGCGTGGTCGGCACAATACAGGGGATCGGCGGCTCATCGAGCCAGTTCGTGGCCGGCTATATCGTCACGATGGCCGGCTACGATGCCGCCTTCCTGACCCTTGCGATGGTGGCCACGGCGGGACTGCTGCTCATCGTCATCGCCATGCCGGAGACGACGCCGTCATCAAAAGGCAGTCCATCTTGACGGCACCGGCCACGGGACGCCGGCGCGGGCGCATCGCTTCGGCCGGACCCGGCCCCTGCCCCGGCGCTCGACGGGATCTATGGGTCTTCGGCGATGATAAAAGGCTTCGAGGTGATGCGCATGACCCAAACGGCAATGCCTCATGCTCGAACCCGGCAAGACGGGAGAAGTGCGCTTTGTGAACCGACTCTTCCGCCTCGCCGCTTGATCCGGCGAGAAGGGGGCAAATTGCGTTTCGGGCTCGCCAATGCAACAGAGCCCCATCGCTACCACTCCAGGCCAAAGATTAATATTTTGCCCGTTGCGACCTGCGTCGGCCACAGGATGGAGGTAAAGCCGGCGGCGGCGGCAACTTTTTGCGCGCCACCCGCACTATAGGTGATCACCCCTCCACCGATCCCGCCCTCGGTCTTCTGCTCCCAAAGTTTTTCGCCGGACGCGGCGTCAAGCGCGTAAAAATGCCCGCCCATATCGCCAAAGAACACGAGCCCTCCCGCCGTGGGCGTCATGCCGCTCATGACCGGGTAGTTGGTCTTCGCGCGCCACATCCAGCGCCCTGAATCCGCATCCACCGCATAGACCCATCCGGCCCAGCGTCCATAATTGTCCTGCGTCCCCCAGGTGTGGAAAGGGTTGATCGTGTCATTGCCAGACCAAGGCTTTCCGAGTTTGACGTTCTCAATGCTTTGATCGCTGGCGAGCGTCACGCTGGAGCACCATTCGACTTCGCCGATCAGCACCAGATTCGTGCGCGGATCGTAAGCGGGACCGTTCCACTCGGCGCCGCCAATTGAGCCGGGGCAGAAATGGACCGGCTTCCCGGCCGTAAAGGGCGCGTCGTCGTTCTCAAAGCGCGTGACTTCGGTCTTATAGAGCATCGCATTGGTCGCAAGGTCGAAGCCATAAAGATGACCGTCCTTGGGCGCGACGGAGAGCAAGGTTTTTCCGCTTCGCGTCTTGACGACAGCTGGCGCTGTTGAGACGTCGTAATCGTGCCAGTCCTTCGGCACGAGTTTGAAGTGGTTGCGATAGTTGCCAGTTTTCGCGTCCAGCACGACGACTGAGCCGGAATAGAGATTTTTCCCCGGCCGCGGCGCCGTCGCGAAGTCGGGCCCCGGGTTGCCGCCCGGAACGTAAAGTAACCCGGACTGCGGATCGAGAGTATAAGAAGTCCAGGTGCCACCTCCCGTAATCGGCGTGTTGGGGCCATTCTTCCAGGATGAGTGATCGAGGGGGGAAGCGCCTTGCGGACCGCGGACAGGGTCCTTGTCGCTCTTTGGAACGAGGTAGAACTCCCAGACGATCTTTCCGGTCTTTGCATCGAGCGCGTACATGCGGCCTTTGGCGCCCTTGATGTCGCCGCCGGCAGTACCGATGAAAACAAGTCCATCCCAGGCGATCGGAGAAGACGGCGTCGTTTCGCCGATCTTAGGATTGGCGACGGACGTCTCCCATAGCCGCTTGCCAGTGGCGAAATCATAGGCAAGGGCGCGTCCGTCCTCCGTGCCACGAAAAAGCCGGCCGTCTAAATAGGCGGCACCGCGATTGACTGCCTGCGGCGTTGCAGGTGTGTAGTCCTCGTGCACGCGCCAGTTCTGGCGGCAGGTCGCAGGGTCGATGGAAAAAATATCATGCTCGGTCGCCGCGATCATCGCGCCGTTGACGACGATGAGGCCGGATTCAAAACCGGTATACTGTCCTGTGTCGTAAATGCAGAGCAGCTTCAACCCGTGAACGTTCTGCGCATTGATCTGCGCAAGCGGAGAATAGCGTGCTGACGTCAGCGTCTTATTATAGCTCTGCCAGTCGTCGGATTCGGCGCTTTGGCCTTCGATGATCTGCACAGAATCGCCACCGTCCGGAGCTCGTTCCGTGACAAGCGTTCCTGGCGGAGCCCCGAAGCTGCGCACATAATTTATGAGGAGGCCGGTCAAGATCACTGTCCGGTCCCAATTTTCGTATGCCAGAACGCCGACGCCCGCGCCGATCAGCGCCAGAAGGACAACGATCGTCGTCAGAAATTTCCTGCCTCGCGCAGTCATCGCGCGACTCCCTGTTCTTCTGGGACAGCCGAGCACCCCATGTTTGCAGTTGGCGCCGCCGCCGTCGCTAATAGATTTTTCGTGTTGCCCTTCTCGTCGACCTCAAAGAGCGCTATCCCAAGTTGATCGACGGGAGGAGTTCGCCATTCAGTCGAAGACGCGCTATTGAGACCGGCGGAGCGACCCGCCTCCCAATGACGGCGCATCGACGCCGCAGAAAACTCACAATCCTTGGCTGGGCCTTCGAAGGCGGCCTCTCGATAGACGAGGCGGACAACCGAAAAGAGTCGCTCTTCTCCCATGGCGAGCAACCGCGAGATTTCAGCGCGCGAACTGACCTCCGGGGGCAAGCTTTTGCGCAGAGTCGCAAGGGCGCGCCGCAAATCATAATTCTCGCGAAAGTTATCGACGTTGGTTCGCGTACGGCTTGAATAAACGATGTCCTTGTGCCGCTCCAGCACGTCGCCGATGGATTGCGGGAGGGCCCCGACGGGATTGAAAAGATCCACCTCAAAAACCAGTGTTTTCTCCGCAGACGCATGCCTAAGGACATACGACAGCGGCGTGTTTGAGACCAACCCCCCGTCCCAAAAATATTCTCCGTTGACCTTGATTGGCGGAAAACCCGGGGGAAGTGCGCCGCTTGCCATCACAATCTCGGGGCCGATCCTCATAGTCCTGGAGTCGAAATACATCATTTCCCCGGTTAGCACGTTGACGGAGCCAAGGCTCAGTCGCACCTTGCCGGAATTGATCAAATCGAAATCGACATGCCGCTCCAGGAGCTGCTGCAAAGGTGCAGTGTCATAGAAGCTGACCTCATCGTAACGCTGGCCAAATCGCGGTAGAAAAAAACCTGGGACTCCGAAGGTCAAGCAGCGCAAAGCGCTCAGCAAACCATAGAGTTTGTTCGAAAGCCTGTCGGGAGGGATCAAAAAGGTGGGAGGAATATTTGCAGTGACCGAGCTCCAGAACGAGCGGAGCTTATCCACGCGCTGCGTCGGCGGATTGCCGACGATAATGGAAGCGTTGATTGCGCCGATCGAAACGCCCGTAACCCAGTGAAAGTCTATCTTAGAGCCGAACAGGCTTTCGAAAGCGCCAGCTTGATAGGCGCCGAGTGAGCCTCCACCTTGTAGCACGAGGGCTGTTTCGTCATATTGGTCGTTCGGCCGCAAATCTCCTTTTTTCATCTAAACTATTTCTTAGAGTGGTGTTGACCGTCTCGGGCGGGCAGTCCTGACGGAGCGTCAGGCCAAGAGGAAACGCTCCGCTTGGAGGTTCGTTCCTTTTGCCGAAGGCGTTGAATGGCATTTATCGAGCAGACCGTGTGAGAAATCCGGCGTAAGACCGTTCACGATGTGCGTCTCACGTGCTTTGGTGGATTTTTGTTGTCGGGGCCTCGAATCGCGTCCCTGACGTCGCTGGAGCTCCCCGACCGGCTTTTGCCACCCGATTTCGTGCAATGGTGGGCATCCTTCATCCGGCCACGGCCGCCATCAGCCTTGCGACGCCTAGAATGTTGAGCGCCCGTCGCAGATTGTAGACAAGCGCCGTCAAGCTGAACTCGGCGCGGACCTTGTCGAGGCCGCGCATGAGAAAGGCGCCCTGGTTCATCCATTGCTTGATCGTGCCGAAGGGATGTTCGACAATCTCCCGACGACGCGCGAGAATGTCCGGACGTTGCCCTAGCCTCGCCGCCATCCGGTCGAGGGCATCCTCGTTCTCAAGGCGAGAGACCGCGCGGTAATTGTTCGTGCATCGCGGGCGCAATGGGCAGTCGCGGCACGCCCTGGCGTTGGCGTAGTCTACCTTCCTCATGTCGCGCAACCGACCCTGGCGGATCGGTTTCAGTTCGTGCCTGCCAGGACAAACATAGGCGTCTTGCGCGGCGTCGTAGCGAAATTCGTCCTTGCGAAAAAAGCCGTTCGCCACTGCGGCTCCGCGTTGTGGCTTTGGGACATGGGGCGTCAGTCCCGCCTTCTCGCAAGCCGCGATGTCCTCGCTTTTGAAATAGCCTTTGTCGGCCACGACATCGATCGTCTTGACGTCCAGAATCTGGCGAGCAGGCTCGGCGGTCTGTTGCAGTAAGCCCATGTCGAGTACATCGTTCGTCACGGCCTGTTCGACAATCATCTTGTTCTTTGCGTCAACGGCGATCTGAACATTGTAGCCGACGCCGACCTTGGTGTAAGCAGCCATGGCGCGGCTATCGGGATCGGTCAGTGATATTTGACTTTCGCCGCTCTTCTCCAGCGCAGTCAGATTCGCAGCATATTCGCCGCGCTTCTTCTTCAGCGCCTCGATCTTTTCCGCCAAATTCTTGACCCGCGAACCGCTGGTCGCGCACTCCTCGGCATCGCCCGCGTCAAGCCGTTTCAGATAATCCTCAAGTTTCTTGTCGGCGGCCTCGATGAATTTTTGCAGCGACCCCGTCGTGAAGTTTCGGTCTTTGTTGTTGACCGCCTTGATGCGCGTGCCATCAACCGCCAGCAACTCGCGCCCGAACAGATCAAGCCGCCGGCACAAGATCACGAAATCCCGGAAAACCTTTTTAAACGCGGCGCGATTGTCGCTCCTGAAATCGGCGATGGTCTTGAAGTCCGGCTTCAAGCTCCGCAACAGCCAGATGACCTCAATGTTGCGATGACATTCGGCCTCAAGCCGACGGCTCGACCGGACCCGGTTCAGATAGCCATAGATATACAGCTTCAACAGATCACCCGGTGCGTAGCCGGGACGGCCCGTCGCCTTCGGCGCAACGCGGATGAATCCCGCCGCTGCGAGATCCAGCTGATCAACAAAGGCGTCGATGAACCGCACTGGATTGTCGGCGCCGACATAATCGTCCACAGTCTCCGGCAACAACAAAAGATGCGAACGTTCGAATCCAAAAATGTGAGCCATGTCAGATTCTAGGGCGGCGCAGGCCGCAAGGGAATCCGATTGACGCGACTTTCCACACCGTCTGCAAGAATTACGCTCAAGAATTAACGCCTTGATTCAAAATGGCTTTTTTTCGGCGCGGTGCAAAATGGTCGCCACTTTTGGCCTACCGCGCGAAGGTGTTGCACGAATCGACCTGGCCCGATTTCAAGCCGGCGTTCAACCACTGCACGCGCTGCGCCGCCGTGCCGTGGGTGAAGGAATCGGGCACCGCGTAGCCTTGCGCCGACTTCTGCAAACGATCGTCGCCGATCGCCTGCGCGGTCGCGACCGCCGTTTCGAGGTCGCCCGCCTCCAGGAATTGATATTTGCGTTCGGCATTGGCGGCCCATACGCCGGCGAGGCAATCGGCCATGAGCTCGACCCGCACCGACAAATTATTCGCCTCGCCCTTGCTCGCGGCGGCTAGCTGCGCCTGTTGGACCTTTGGCAGAATGCCAAGCAGGTTTTGCACGTGATGGCCTATCTCATGCGCGATGACATAAGTGTAGGCGAAGTCGCCGCCGCCGCCGAGGCGCCGTTTCATGTCCTGGAAGAAGGCCGTATCGAGATAAACTTTTTGATCCCTCGGGCAATAGAACGGCCCCATGGCTGACTGGGCGCCGCCGCAGCCCGAGGCGGTCCGCCCGCTATAGAGGACGAGTTTTGGCTTGGCGTAGGGAATCCCTTTCTCCCGTGGCAGGACTTCCGACCAGACGGTTTCGTTCGCGGCGAGAACTGCGGCGACGAATTGGCCCATGTCGTCGGAGGGCGTCCCCGTCTGCCCCGTCTGCGTCGCGCTGGTTTGCGCGCCTTGGCGCATGTTGTTCAGCTGTTCGGCGCCGCCGATCAGAAGCCGCGGATCGATGCCGAGCGCCCAACCGAGGAGACCCAGAACGACAACCGTCCCGATGCCAAGACCGCCCTTGCCGGCCATCCCGCCACCGCCGCGCCGGTCCTCGACATTGGTCGAACGGCCGAAATCTTGCCATTTCATAAGCGCCTCCCGCTGGTTATCTTGTCACGTCCCGCGCGGACACAATGAGCCACTGCGAAAAGGCTCGAAGTCAAGTGCAGGACCGCGCAGCATTCATTATGTGACGGGCTCTTGTCTCCGTCCAGCGCTCAACCGCCGGTGACGCTCATATGACGCGCAACCGCGGGCTTCGTGTGGTTACGATCGATGATGAAATCATGGCCCTTCGGCTTGCGGGCGATGGCGGCGTCGAGAGCCTCGTGCAAAAGCTCGTCGGAGGCCGACGCGCGCAGCGGCGCCCTCAAATCGGCGGCGTCCTCCTGGCCAAGGCACATATAAAGGGTTCCGGTGCAGGTCACGCGCACGCGATTGCAGCTTTCGCAAAAATTATGGGTGAGCGGGGTGATGAAGCCCAAACGGCCCCCGGTTTCCGCGACATGCACATAACGGGCGGGGCCGCCTGTCCGGTAGCCGGTTTCGCGAAAAGTGAAGCGTTCCTTGAGCCGCTGCTCGACGAGGTTCAAAGGCAAAAATTGATCGGAGCGCCGCGCGTCGATCGCGCCAAGCGGCATGACTTCGATCAAGGTGAGGTCGAACCCACGCCCATGCGCCCATTCGAGCATGGGAGCGATCTCGGCCTCGTTGACGCCCTTAAGCGCCACCATGTTGATCTTCCCCGATAATCCCGCCGCTTGCGCGGCGTCGATCCCGGCCATCGTTTGGGCGTGATCGCCCCAGCGGGTGATCGCCTTGTATTTCGCCGGGTCGAGCGTATCGAGCGACACGTTGAGACGGCGCACGCCCGCCTCCGCGAGTTCTTTCGCATGATGCGCGAGCTGGGACCCGTTGGTTGTGAGGGTCAACTCGGAGAGTGCGCCGGACTCGAGGTGGCGGCCGAGCGCGTGGAACAGGTGGAGGATATTCCGCCGCACCAAGGGTTCCCCGCCGGTGATTCTGAGCTTGCGGACGCCGCGGCTGACGAAAGCCGTGCACAAACGGTCCAGCTCTTCCAAGGTGAGCACATCGCCCTTGGGCAGGAAATTCATATCCTCGGACATGCAATAGACGCAGCGCATGTCGCAGCGATCGGTCACCGACACGCGAACATAGGAGATCGCGCGTCCGAACGGGTCGACGAGCGGTGGCGTGGCGGCCGGCCCGGGCGTTGCGACAAAACCTGCCTGCGGGATTGGCGTTGCGATGGTCATGGGCATACCCTTAACTATCCTGGGGCGAGAATTCCACGCCAAAATGATACATAGTGTGAGCCTATGAAAAAGCGCGGCAGCAAAATCCGTAAGCTCAAGGGCATGGCAGCCTGAGGTGAAACGATGCGCGACGATCGGGATCAATGGCCGAGCGAATTACGGCTGAAGGAGAACGGCCGTATCCTTCGGGTCAGTTTCGAGAGCGGCGACGCTTACGATCTTGCCGCCGAATATCTGCGGGTCATGAGCCCCAGCGCGGAAGTCCAGGGCCACCGGCGTGAAGAACGTCTGACCGTCGGCGGCAAGCGGCATTGCAGCGTGACCGGGATCGAGCCGGTCGGCACCTATGCGGTGCGGCTGATCTTCGACGATTTGCACTCCACCGGCATCTTCACCTGGGACTATCTCCATGAGCTCGGCTCGCGCCATGACGAGAAATGGGCGGTCTATGAGGCGGAGCTCAAAACCAAGGGGCTCAGCCGCGACCGGGCGGGACAGGCATGACAGAGAATCCGCATTTTGCCTGACTGCCCAGCGTCCGGTCGGGCCGGGCTTGCATGCTGGAACTGCCCGGCCAGAGCCGCCCGTCCGCTAACTAGCTCCCGACGGCGGCACTTTCGGTCTTTTCGGAGGGCGGGGGCAAACCCTGCAATTCATCGCCAGCATTCACGCTGCCAGCGATAGAACGAGGTTGCGCAACTCCGTCGCGGTTTTTTGGAAGCCGCGGAGTCTTGCCACCGCGTTTGGAAAGTCGCCATTGCTCAAGCAGCCGGTTTGCCGCCGGGCGATAGCCGGCGTGAACTGGAAATCCACCTCTTGACTCAAGTGCTCCACTTCCCGCCCCGGTCATGGGCGCCCGGAACGCGGCGGAGAGTAAGCCCCTTTGCCGCGCGGCCGGTCTCCGGCACGGGCGGCATTATCAGATGCCTATTTTAAAATTCCGCGTTGGAGAGTTCTATCAGGGACGGAAGCCGCGACCGGGTAGTGCCACCGCAGCGTCCGGCTTTCGAGGCCACGCGCCTCGCACAAGGAAAGTATGCTTTCGAGATCGGCAATTGGGGCAGCACTCTCCCCGTGCTGGATCGCGGTCTCCTTGCCGTCTCCGGAATCGGCTTCATCGGCAATCATTCGGTCGAAAAAGCTCGTTGGCGGCGGATGTTTCTTGTCGCCCACGACGACGATCCGGCGACAGCGCGCGACAAGACCCCAGGCGTCCTCCGGGCGCAGTTGACTTGCCTCGTCGATGACGAGGAGATCGAAATCGACCGAGCCCGGCGGCAGAAATTGCGCGACCGAGACCGGGCTCATGAGAAAGACCGGCTTGATTTTCTGGATCGTGCCGCCCGCGGCCTTCATCAGCTTGCGCAGCGGCATGTGAGCGCGCTTGCGGCCGATTTCGCCGCGTATCACACGCATTTCGCCCAGGGCGCCGCGCGGGACCGCCGCCTGATGCCGGGCGCGAACGCTGCGCACGGCGGCCTTGCGCGACCTCTCCTCGATCTCGACGAATTGCGCGACAAGCTCGCCGTGCCGGTCGCCGTCGAAGGCAGCGAGTTCGGAGTCGGTCGCGATCGCCTTTTTCCAGCAGGCTGCGGCAAAAGCGGTTTCGAGTTCCACATAGGCATTCTTGGGATCGAGGTCTCCCGAGCCAAGAGCACTGGCGATCCAGGCGGGTCCGGCCTCGCGCACCTTTCGATCGGCTTTGACGAGCTTTGCCCATTCCTCGAAACGAACGTGGCTCGCGGCCCACCCGCCCGCCCACTCGCTCAGACGATTGAGGCCGATCGTTGCGATGGAATCGGTTTGAAAAATCGCTGCAAGATCGAGGTCGAGAAATTTTATCGTATCGGCGAAGGCGTTGACCACCTCGTCGAGGCCGGTTTCGAGATGATCGCAATGTGCCTCGGCGGTAACGTCGCGGGCCATGGCGATGACGCGCTCGACGTTGAGATGCGGATCGACGGCGGCCAGCTCGCCGACTGTCCTGGCAACCTCGTGGATCAGGCGAATGACCGTCCGTTTTTCTTGCCAGACATCGCTCAGAAGACTCGCCATGACCCCGGCCTCGGTGGCAAATTTGCGGCGCAACGCGTGGCTCGCGAGGACGGCATCGAGGAGCGCGAGCCGGTCGGCTGGCCGCTTCGGCAACGGCACCGACAACAGGCTTGCGAGTGAACCTGCCGCTTTCCGGTAGGCTTTGCCCGCCCGGGCGAGCCAGAACGCCGCGCCTTGGGCTAGCGGCGCGCGAAGCTCAGCAACGAGACCGGCCCAAGCCGCCGGATGGAAAGTGTGGAGATAGGGTGCTTGCTGTTCCAGCCATTTCTCGCCGAGAGCGGTGGCATCGGCGATGCGGCGCGGCGAAGGGGAGGTGGCGATCTTGGCGGCGATGTTTTCGGCTCCCCGCGGCAAATTCGATATGGCACGGAAGATCGTGATGAGACTCGTGATACCGGCCAAGGTTGGAGCGGGGGGAGACCGAAATAATTCGTGACCATGGTTGCGTAGGCGGCGAGCGCCGCCACTTTGCCGGCGAGCGCTTGCAGCTTCGGGATTTGGCGCTGGAAATCCGCTGGTTGCAAAGCACTCCGCCGCCGCACGCCGATGTACACGTGGCTGTTCAGCGGACCAACGCTTTCCGTAAGCTCCGCGAGCCGCTCGATCAGCCGCGCTTTTTCGGCGAATTCCTTGCCCGTCCAAATCGTCGCCTCCTCGACAAGACGCGCATCGGGTATTAACCCGCGCCGCGCCGCCGCGATTTGGATCGAGAGCGCTCGATACGGCGTCATGGCGGTGTCGCCGATCTGGACGTTGAGGCGTTTTGCGGCATGGTTCATGCGGTCACGCGCCGCGGTCAATTGTTTTGCCGTCTCGTCTGTCGGGGATGAGGCGGCGGCCGCTTGCAAAGTGCAATCCAGTCTTTCGGCAAGTTTCCGCTTGTTTGCGGCCTGGCTGTGGAGTTCGAGGCAGATGTCGTCGAGGCCCACCTTGTGCAGCCGCTCGTAAACAACGTTGAGGGCGGCCGTTTGGCCGGCGACGAACAGAACCGTTTGACCGTCATGCACGGCCGCCGCGATAATATTCGTGATCGTCTGCGATTTGCCGGTTCCAGGCGGACCTCGGACGACGAGATTGTGTCCGGCGCGAACGGCCTCGATGATCCGCGTCTGGGAGGAGTCCGCATCGACAACTTGAATGAGATCGGCTGGATTTGATATTTCGTCCGGCCGAACGGCCTCGGGCGGGACCGGAGGCTCGGCCGCGAATCCTTCGCCTAGAAGTCCGCGCAAGAGCGGATGCGAGACCAGCGCATTGTCCGGCCAATTGCCGGGTTCAAGATCACGCATCATCAACTGCTTCGCGAACGAATAAAAGCCAAGCTCGATGGCATTGGCGTCGATCGACCATCGCCGCTTGGCAGCAACCGCGGTGGCAACCGCATCGAAGTAGCTCGATGGCTGCCAATCTTCGGTCTCCGCAACATCGGGCAGGGCGAGGCCGAAATCGCCGCGCAGCCGTTCGTGTAAGGCCTGATTAGTAGCGATGTCGTCCTCGCGAAGCTTCAGATCGAAGGTCGAGCGCTTGGGATCGCGACGGAGATAAACCGGCAGCAGGATCAGCGGTGCGTCACGCGGCACGTCCGATTTTTCGTCCTCGTACCACCGCAGGAAACCAAGGGCGAGAAAGAGGATGTTGATGCCGCGCTCCTCCTCGGCGGTCTTCGCGTCGCGGTGCATGGCCTGCAGCCGCTTGTGCAAAAGCTCGGGCGGGAGCGATGTCTGCAAACCGTTCGGGTCGCCTGTTCTCGGGGCGACCAGATGCGGCGTTTCCGGTGGCGCCGCGTCGCGCAGTTTGTCCGCGATTTCCGCCGCGAGAACCGGCAGCCGCTTGTTCTCGCGAACGAGATTTGCGAAGACGTCATCCGATGCATTGCCGGTGATGGTAAGCGCGCGCGACCGCTTGGCTCCTCGTGGGGTATGAATGAGGCGGTTGCGGGTTCCGGTTTCAATTATCTTGAGCCGGGCTTCGTCGAGCAGTTTTTCGATCTGGCCCCCGGCCCGGCGGTTGGCGGTCTGCCTCCTCGCGGTCCGGCTCGAAGTGACTTTCCCCATTTACGTCTCCCTTTTGCCCGGAGGCCGCCGCAAGGCCGCCTCGAAAATGTCTTATTCACGAGCAAGTAGAGCGATACGGATATGACGTAAAGTAAGTTGACAGTGTTCAATGATTATATGATAAACTTCCTATTACTAGGATCGTCGCTAAATTATTGACCAATATTTACCAATGGCGCGGTTCGCGCGCTTTCCTGCCGGCTTGGCAGCTGTCGGCAGGTCGCCGCGTCAGTGATGCCCGCTTATATGTGGACCATAGAGCATGATCCACCTTGGCTTTCCGATCATGCTTTGACGTCTTGGTGTTCGCATGATCTTTAGGGGGCCTACGGCGACCTACTCACTTTTCGGCATTGTTTTCGCGGCATCCACGAAGGTACTCAACAATTGGAGGGCATGATGGAATACGCGACGCTCGGCAATACAGGTCTCCTGGTTTCGAAACTCTCCTTCGGAACCATGACGTTCGGGGACGGCAGAGGAATCTTCAAGGCCATCAGCGCCGTAGGCCAGGCCGGGGCCGATGAACTGGTCAAGACGTCGATTGACGGCGGCATCAACTTCTTTGATACGGCTGACAATTACACGGAGGGTGAAAGCGAAAAGATTCTCGGGCAATCGCTGAAGAACCTTAACATCGCGCGAAAGGATGTGGTAATCGCGACGAAGGTCTATAGCCGCGTCGGCCCGGGGCGGAATGACATCGGGGCTTCTCGCGGCCATATCATGGACGGTGTGGAGGCCAGTCTCCGTCGTTTGCAGACCGACCACATCGACCTGTACCAGATCCATGCAAACGATTCCATCAGCCCTGTGGAAGAGACGCTTCGCGCTCTCGACACCCTGGTGCAGCAGGGAAAGGTCCGCTACATTGGCTGCTCCAACTGGCAGGCATGGAAGATCGCCAAAGCCCTCGGCATCTCCGAGTTCAGGAACCTGGCCCGATTCGACACGCTTCAGGCTTATTACTCGATCGCCGGCCGCGATCTCGAACGGGAAATCGTTCCCCTGCTGGAATCCGAAAA
>DASYNQ010000209.1:0-4968 GCA_036008425.1 Methylocella sp.
CACCTTCGAGGCGCGCTGGCAGTATTGCGCCGAAGCCATGGGATTGGGATTCGCCCAGGGCAAGACCATGTTGTGGCGGCGCGAGGTGATGGAAAAGGGCGGCGGGATTCGCGCGCTTGGCGCCGAGATCGCGGAGGACGCCGCCGCGACGAAGCTCGTGCACCGCCAAGGGCTCTGCATCAATCTCGTCGATAGCCCATTCGAACAGCCGCTTGGCTATCGCGGTTTTCGCGATGTCTGGCTGCGGCAGGTGCGTTGGGCGCGAATGCGGCGGAAAACCTTTCCGCTGTTTTATGCGCCTGAAATCGTCGCGGGAGCCGCCTTGCCTTGCTTGGCCGCGGCCTATGCCGCTTGGATGCTGGATCTCAACGTGGCCGCCGCGACGCTCGGCGTAGCGCTCGCCTGGTACGGTCCGGAAGCGCTTCTCGCGCGCCTGAACAGGTGGCATTTCTCGTGGCGCATGCCCTTCCTTTTCGCCTTCCGCGATCTGATGCTCCCGGTCATCTACATCGACGCCTGGATCACCGATGAGTTCGTCTGGCGCGGCAATGAAATGACCATGCGCGAGGAGGAACCGAGCGTCGAGCAGGGATAGCGGTGGGCTGCAAGGCATAGGCACCGCTGGACGGCGTGTTTCATTCCTTGGACTGGGCGGCGCTGGGATCCCAGTCACGCGGCGTCACGGCCACGCCGGGATCCCGAAACAAATTGACGATCGGATAGCGCCTGTCGCGGCCGAAATTCTTCCGTGTCACCTTAACACCAGGGGCCGATTGGCGGCGTTTGTACTCGGCGAGATAAAGAAGTCTTTCGATTTTTTTCACGGTTTCGAGATCGTGGCCCAAGGCGGCGACATCGGCGACGCGCATTTCTTTTTCGACAAGCCCTTCGAGGATCGCATCCAGCACCTCATAGAGCGGCAGCGAGTCTTGATCCGTCTGGTTCTCGCGCAGTTCGGCGGATGGCGGTTTGGTGAGAATGTTTCGCGCGATCACCTCGCCGCCGGGTCCAAGCGCGCCCTTGGGCTTCCAGCGGTTGCGCAATTCCGCGAGCCGGAAAACCTCCATCTTATAAAGGTCCTTGATGGGATTGAACCCGCCGTTCATATCGCCATAGATCGTCGCGTAGCCGACCGACATTTCCGACTTGTTGCCGGTCGTCACGAGCATCGGACCAAACTTATTGGAAACAGACATCAGCACGGTTCCGCGCGCGCGGCTCTGGATATTTTCCTCCGTGATGCCAGCGGGGATTCCCTTGAAGAGCGGGGCAAGGATCTTTTCGAAGCCTTCAACCGCGGGCGCGATCGGCAATATATCGTAGCGAACGCCAAGCGCGCGGGCACAGTGCTCGGCATCCTTCAGCGATTCGTTCGAGGTAAAGCGATAGGGTAGCATGACACAATGGACGCGCTCGGGGCCGAGAGCGTCAACCGCGATCGCCGCGCAAAGCGCGGAATCGATTCCCCCCGAAAGGCCCATCACGACACCGGGAAAACCATTTTTGTTCACATAATCGCGAAGGCCGAGGACACAGGCCGCGTAATCGGCTTCGTCGCCCTCCTCGATGTCGCTCCGCGGTCCCTCGACACAAACAAAGCCCTTCGTTCCACGCTCCCAAACCGTCTTCGCGACAGCGGCCGAAAAAGCAGGAAGCTGGAAGGCGAGCGAGGTATCGCCATTGAGGCCGAAGGACGCTCCATCGAAGACGAGCTCGTCCTGGCCGCCGAATTGATTGAGATAAACGAGCGGCAATTTGCTCTCGGCAACCCGCGCGACGGCGACCGAAAACCGCTCATCCGTCTTGCCCCGCCAGTAAGGCGAACCGTTGGGAACAAGAAGAATTTCGCCGCCCGTCTCGGCGATGCACTCGACCGGGTCCGGCCCCCAAATATCCTCGCAGATGGGAACGCCGATGCGCACGCCCTTGAAGGAGACAGGCCCCGGCATCGGCCCCGGCGTGAACACGCGCTTTTCGTCGAACACCCCATAATTCGGCAAATCGGCCTTGAAACGGACCGCCTCGATGCGGCCTTTGTCGAGGAAGGCATAGGCGTTGTAGCAATGCCCATTTTCTCCCCACGGCAGGCCAACGAGTATCGCCGGTCCGCCGTCGCCGGTCCCGGCCGCGATCTCTTCGCAACCAACATGGCATGCCTCGACGAAGGCCGGCTTCAAAACAAGATCCTCGGGTGGATAGCCCGAGATGAAGAGTTCGGAAAACATCACGAGATCGGCGCCGAAGGCGGCCGCCTCGGCACGGGCGGCGCGTACGCGCGCAAGGTTCCCTGCTATATCGCCGACCGTGCAATCGATCTGCGCCAGGCCTATGACGAGACGGTTCGCGGGGGCATTCTGGCTCGTCGTCATAAAGGGACCTCGTCCGGCGGCCCCGTCCGCCGTCAGGCTTCACTCCGCGGCATCGGCGCGGCCGCGTTCGATCCGTTCCGCCTTGAGCAGCTCGGCGACGAGAAAGGCCACTTCGATCGCCTGCTCGGCATTGAGCCTTGGATCGCAATAAGTGTGGTAACGGTCATGCAGGTCCGCCTCCGAGATGGCCCGCGCGCCGCCGGTGCATTCGGTGACATTCTTTCCGGTCATTTCGAGATGCACGCCGCCAGCGTAAGTGCCTTCCGCCCGGTGGATCGAAAAAAACGTGCGGATCTCGCTCACGATCTTGTCAAACGGCCGCGTTTTGTAGCCGCCCGCCGCCTTGACCGTATTGCCGTGCATCGGATCGCAGGACCAAACGACGCCGCGTCCTTCCCTTTTCACGGCGCGGATCAGACCCGGCAGACGATCGGCCGCCTTGTCGGCGCCAAACCGGCATATCAAGGTGAGACGGCCGGGTTCGTTCGCCGGATTGAGAATGTCGATGAGCCGCAGCAACTCGTCCGGCGAAAGCGTGGGGCCGCATTTGAGCCCAAGAGGGTTTTTGACCCCGCGCGCATATTCCACATGAGCATGGCCCGGATGGCGGGTGCGGTTGCCGATCCAGAGCATATGACCCGAAGTCGCATAGTGGTCGCCGGTTGTCGAATCGATCCGGGTAAGCGCTTCCTCATAGCCGAGCAGCAAAGCCTCGTGCGAGGTATAAAAATCGGTCTGACGCAATTCCTGATGCGCCTCGGGATCGAGGCCAATCGCGCGCATAAAGCCCAGCGTCTCGGTGATCCGGTCCGCGAGTTCCTGATAGCGGGCGGACTGCGGGCTGTCCTTGATGAAGCCAAGCATCCAGCCATGCGCGTTTTCAAGATTGGCATAGCCGCCCGTGGCAAAAGCCCGAAGCAGGTTCAAGGTTGCCGCCGACTGCCGGTAAGCCATCAACTGGCGACCGGGGTCGGGTTCGCGTGCGCGGGCCTCGAATGTGAGATCATTCACGATGTCCCCGCGATAGCTCGGCAGCTCAACCCCGTCGATTGTTTCGGCCGGCGCCGAACGCGGCTTGGCGAATTGGCCGGCGATGCGGCCGAGCTTCACCACCGGCAGGGCGGCGGCGAAAGTTGTGACCACGGCCATTTGCAGAAACACCCTAAAAAAATCCCGGATATTGTCGGCGGCGTGTTCGGCAAAACTCTCGGCGCAGTCGCCGCCTTGCAAAAGAAAAGCTTCGCCCGCGGCAACCTTGCCCAGCATGCGCTTCAGTTTGCGCGCCTCGCCCGCGAAGACCAGCGGTGGAAAGCCCGCGAGCTGACGCTCGACCTCGGCCAGCGCTGCCTGGTCGGCATAATCTGGTACTTGCTCGATCGGTTTGCGTCTCCAACTGGCGGGCGACCAGCATTCCATGGGCATGTCCTTTCACTCCTCGGGCGGCGCCCAAACCCTTGCGAATTCAAAAATGCCTTATACAGAGGTTTTTGAAAATGGAACATGGAAACGGATACGCTACCCCTCGTCGAGCGGTCCGCAGTCTGGGCCGTCCGGGCCAGCGACCTCGCGCATAAACCGCGCGGTGCGCGTTCGCATGGTGACGAGTTCTTCCGCCGATGTCGGATGCAGTGCCATGGTCGCGTCGAAATCGGCCTTTTTGGCGCCCATTTTTACGGCAATTCCCAAAAGTTGCGCCATCTCGCTGGCATCCTCGCCGAGAATATGCACGCCGAGGACGCGGTCTGTCGCGCCATCGGCGACGATCTTCATCAGGATTTTCTCCCGCCGCCCGGAGAGGGCCGCCTTCAAGGGGCGGAAGTTCGCCAGATAAATATCGACGCACTCAAACTTCGCCCGCGCGTCCATCTCGGTTAGGCCGACGCACCCGAGTTCCGGCGTCGAGAACACGGCGGTAGGAATATTGCTGTGGACCGCGGCCTGCGGCTTGCCGCCGAAAACCGTCTCGGCGAAAGCGTGTCCTTCGCGAATGGCCACAGGCGTCAGGGCGACCCTGTTGGTGACATCGCCGACAGCATAGATCGACTCGACATTCGTTTTCGCGAAGGCATCGACCTTCACCGCTCCCAGGCTGTCGCGTTCGACGCCAGCATTCTCCAAACCAAGGCCCGACGTGTTTGGCCTGCGGCCGGTCGCGATCATCACTTGATCGGCGTCAAGGCGCATGCCTTTCGTCAAACTCACGTGGTTGCCGGTTGGCGTTTTTTCGATGCGTGTGGGCAGCATGCCGAAGTTGAGTTTGACGCCCGCGTCGGCGAGCCCCTCGCGCAGGCCGGTCCGCATATCGTCGTCGAAACCGCGCAATACATTTTCGCCCCGCGCGGCAAGGGATACTTCGGTGCCTAGCCGCGCGAAAATCGAGGCGAATTCCACCGCGATATAGCCGCCTCCGACGATCAGCATGCGCTTTGGCAATTCCGGGAGATCGAACACCTCGTTTGAGGTGATCGCATTTTCGCGCCCCGGAACGTCAGGTTCGAGAACCGGCGCGGCCCCGGTGGCGATAAGGATAATTCTCGCGCTGACCTTGCGTCCATCGGCGAGAAGACGCACGCGATGAGCATCCTCGATTTCCGCGCGA
>DASYNQ010000210.1:0-2647 GCA_036008425.1 Methylocella sp.
CGTCGCCCTCGCGTTCAGATAGCGATGGCGCTCCTCGGTATCGCCAAGCGTGACCAGAATTTGCCCGGCGGTGATGTTCCTATCCGCGAGCACTTCCGCCCAGATTCGCGCCAAGGCGATCTGGCCCACGGCGGCGGCGGCTTGGCTGTCTTCGAGTTTCAAGTCGCGTCCGGGCAAGCCCAGCACGGTGCGCCCGAGCGCGATCGAGCCGGACGAAACGACGAGGAGATCGGTGCCCTGCGCGTGCAAATCCGCGATGTCCTGGGCGAGCGAGACGAGCCAGCTTCGCTTGACGCAGCCTTGTTCGCGATCGATCAACGACGAGGAGCCGACCTTGATGACGATGCGGCGGAAGGTTTTGAGGCTCGGCAAGGTGGCGGAAGGCGCCGCCGCCGCTTGGTTTGCCACGCTCAAGGGTGCCACTCCGCGGCGGCGCCCGGCTGAACCGTCTTGGCGTTTTGGGTCTCGTCGATGATCGTTAAAAGCCGGCGCAGGGTTTCGCGCATATTGATGCCGGCGACCGCCGAAAGCCGCAGGGGCGTTTGCTTGGCGGCGCGTTTTAACCGCAACACCTGAGCTTGCAGGGTGGCTTGATCGACACTATCGATCTTGGAGAGCGCGACGATTTCAGGCATTTCCGCGAGACCGCCGCCATAGGCTTCGAGTTCGCGGCGCACTGTTTTATAGGCCTTGCCCGCATGTCCGGTTCCGGCATCGACAAGGTGGAGAAGCACGCGGCAGCGCTCGATGTGGCCCAAAAACCTGTCGCCAAGCCCATGCCCATCGTGCGCCCCTTCGATTAGGCCCGGAATGTCGGCGACAACGAATTCGCGGCCGTCGCAAGCGGCGGCGCCAAGCTGCGGATGCAGGGTGGTGAAAGGATAATCGGCGATCCTAGGCCTTGCCGCGCTGACGGCCGCAAGGAAAGTCGATTTGCCGGCGTTGGGCAAGCCGACGATCCCAGCGTCGGCAATGAGTTTCAAACGCAGCAGGATAACGCGCTCTTCGCCTCTCTGGCCCGGATTGGCGTGGCGCGGGGCCTGATTAGTCGAGGTCTTGAAGCTTGTATTGCCGAAGCCGCCATTGCCGCCCCGCGCGAGACGGATGCGTTGCCCGATTTCGGTTAAATCGGCAAGCAGAACCTCGCCCTCCTCATCGAAAATCTGGGTTCCGGCGGGAACTTTCAGAATCGCATCGGCGCCCTTGCCGCCGGCGCGGTTCTTGCCCATGCCGTGCATTCCGGTAGCCGCCCTGAAGTGTTGCTGGTAGCGATAATCGACCAAGGTATTGAGGCCAGCGGCGCATTCGGCGATGACGTCGCCGCCGCGCCCGCCGTCGCCGCCATCTGGCCCGCCGAATTCGATAAATTTCTCACGTCGGAACGACAGGCAACCGGCGCCACCGTCGCCTGAACGAATAGTGACTCTGGCCAAATCGAGAAATTTCATTGCAAACCCTAGCCTTGAATATGAACTTTGGGGCGCGGACCGGGGTACGAGGGATCATGACAGAACCGAAAAACCCGATCAACTTTTTTAAAATGCTGCCCTCATTCCAATCGCCCGGCATTAGAGTGGGTTTACAACATTGCGACGCGGCAGAACCCGCGGCAATTGACGTTCATTTGCGCCGGGGCGGCCATCATTCGATAAGCTCAGCAACCATTAGTTTGAGGCAATTTCGGCGGGCTTTTTGGGGGTCCACGGTGGTTGTTTGGTCAGCACGGTGTTGGCGAAGATGAGGTGCTTTCTCGCGCAAGCGATAAGGGCGAGCTTGGGGGGTTGCCGGCGATTTTCAGGCGCGCACACAATCCGGCCAAAGCCGGGTTCCATTGCAAGGCGACGGGTAAGGCGGCGGCATACAGGCTTTTCCGGACGCGGTCGCGTCCCCCGGCGATAGGGCGGCGTCCTCCTGAGCCCGCCGAAGGGGGTTTGCCGCTATCGTCATCGTCGTTCGGCGTGCTCAGTCCTTCGACGCGCTCAGGATGAGGGGGCAAGCCCAGCAAGAGCCGCGGCCCGTTCACTAGGAATTGTGGTGTCGATAAAGGAAAGCAACGCCGTGAACAGACCTATCACAACCCCTCCCGCGTCAGGGGCTTAAAAAAGAATAACGCGGCTAACTTCCGCGCCATTAACCCCGGGCACTTTCGGCTTCCGGCGCGAACGGTGTATAGTTTGGGGGAAATATGAAAAAGTGCGCCGGTCCATTGGCCAAGCAAGCGCCGATCCCATTGCGTTTGCGAACGGCAATGCGAGAATATCGATGCTCGCGAGCGGGCGCCACCGATTCGAAGCCGCGGCCCAAATGGCGGGCTTTGCGGCCGGGAAACCCTGGACTTGGGAACATGGGGAATGAGCCGAAAACCAGTTTGCCGAACGGAGGACTGGCTGATTCGCGCGGTGCCGCGGGCCGCTCGCGCAATTTAGGTCTCCTGAATCATTCCATCGATGGCGGGCGGCCATTTGGAGGCAGCCGCGCAAGCGGAAAATCGAACCTGTGGCGGGACCGGTGAAGATCCTAGCGGGCAACTCCAATCGGTCTCTGACGGAGGCAATCGCGGCGTATCTCGGGGTGCCGTTGACCAAGTGCCAGGTTCGCCGCTTCGCCGATTTGGAGGTTTTCGTCGAGATTCAAGAGAACGTGCGCG
>DASYNQ010000211.1:0-6863 GCA_036008425.1 Methylocella sp.
TAGAGGCGGGCTCGCCCAGCCATGGCAAGGCACCACATCAGCCTTCCGGCGTCCAGGCCTCGTAATCGCCGGTCGCCGGAGGCCGCGCATTGGCGGCCAAGGTCGAGCCAGGCGGACGCCAGGCTTGCGGCGTGCCGGTCAGATTCGGCTGGTGCGGCAACTCCCACGCGCGGGCGGCGTATTCTTCTTCGGTCGGCGATATATCCACCGTATGATGCAGCCAGCCATACCAGCCCTGCGGGGTCATCGACCCGTCGCTCTCCCCGGCATAAATGACCCAGCGGCGCTCGAAGCCGAGCGCCTTGTCGATTTTCCGGGTGCGGTAATAGCGATTGCCGAATTCGTCCTTGCCGACGAATTTGCCGAAGAGCAATGTGTGCAGCGCCGTATTTAGGGTCTGGCCGTTCCACCAGGTAAAAATCGGAGCAAGCCATGTCATCGGTTTGATCTGCCTTCGGCGTTGCGGAAACTCTCCCGCCGGCACCGGGCGTTTATGACCGCCCGCGGCACCACTGTCCAGAGCGGGTCCGGCAAGCGATTTCTTAACCAATCCACAACATTGATTTCTCGACGTCGACACAACATATAGTATGTTCATTGGATTGAGGTCTAGTTTTAGGGGCACAGCCAATGCGAATCGAGCGGCGTTATACCAAGCCTGATCAATCCCCCTACGCGGAGATCGCGTTCCGGACGACAAAAAGCGAAATCCGCAATCCCGACGGATCGATCGTTTTCTCTGTTGACGGCATCGAGGTTCCCGCCGCTTGGAGCCAGGTCGCGGCGGACGTGCTCGCGCAAAAATATTTCCGCAAGGCGGGCGTTCCCGCCCGGCTGAAGCGGATCGAGGAAGACGCAGTTCCCGCTTTCCTTTGGCGCTCCGCCGCGGACGAAGAAGCGCTCGCGGCCTTGCCCAGGGCCGGACGCGATAGGGGCGAGACCTCGGCCCGCCAAGTCTTCGACCGTCTTGCCGGCGCCTGGACCTATTGGGGCTGGAAAGGCAAATATTTCGACTCCGAGGCGGATGCGGCCGCCTTCTGCGACGAATTGCGCTTCATGCTGGCGCGTCAGATGGCGGCGCCCAATTCGCCGCAATGGTTCAATACCGGGCTGCATTGGGCCTATGGCATCGACGGGCCAAGCCAAGGCCATTATTATGTCGACCACGAGACCAAGAATCTCGTCAAGTCGAAGTCGGCCTACGCGCATCCGCAACCGCACGCCTGTTTCATCCAGTCCGTCGCCGACGATCTCGTCAACGAAGGGGGCATCATGGATCTTTGGGTGCGCGAAGCCAGGCTCTTCAAATATGGCTCCGGCACCGGCTCGAATTTTTCCAAATTGCGCGGCGAGAACGAAAAGCTTTCCGGCGGCGGCAAATCCTCCGGCCTGATGTCGTTCTTAAAAATCGGCGACCGCGCGGCGGGCGCGATCAAGTCGGGCGGCACGACAAGGCGAGCCGCGAAAATGGTCATTGTCGATGCCGATCATCCCGACATCGAGGATTTTATCGAATGGAAAGTGAAGGAGGAACGGAAGGTCGCCGCGCTCGTCACCGGCTCGAAAATTTTGCAAAAGGCGGTCAAGGCTATTCTTCGCGCCTGCGTCAATTGCGAAGGGCCGGGCGACGATTGTTTCGATCCGGAAAAAAACCCCGCCCTGAAAAAAGAAATCAAGCTCGCGCGGCGCGCCTTCGTCCCCGACGCCTTGATCAAGAAAACCATCCAACTGGGGCGGCAGGGCAATACGAACATCGAGTTCGAACCTTTTACGGCCGATTGGGACTCCGAGGCCTATCTTACCGTCTCCGGCCAGAACTCGAACAATTCCGTGCGCGTGAGCGACGAATTTCTGCGTGCAGTCGAAGAGGATCGCGATTGGATCTTGACCCGGCGACTCGACGGCAAGGCGCATAAGACGATGAAGGCGCGGGCCCTCTGGGACAAGATCGGCCGCGCCGCTTGGGCCTCGGCCGACCCCGGCCTGCAATACGACACGACGATCAACGATTGGCACACCTGCCCAGCGGCGGGCCGGATCCGCGCCTCGAATCCGTGTTCGGAATATATGTTTCTGGACGACACGGCGTGCAATCTCGCCTCGCTCAACCTCTTCCAGTTCCGCGACGCCGCGACGGGAGAATTCGATGTTGCTGCCTACGAACACGCGACGCGGCTGTGGACGATCGTGCTCGAAATCTCGGTCATGATGGCGCAATTTCCGGCCAAGGAAGTCGCCCGGCTCTCTTATGATTATCGCACGCTGGGCCTTGGCTACGCCAATATCGGTGGGCTGTTGATGTCGTCCGGCATCCCTTACGACAGCGTTGAGGGCCGAGCGATTTGCGGCGCGCTTTCGGCGATCTTGACAGGCGCCGCCTATGCCACATCGGCGGAGATGGCGGGCGAACTCGGCGCCTTCGAAGGCTATAAGAAGAATGCGTCAGCGATGCTGCGCGTGATGCGCAACCACGCCCGGGCGGCAAATGGCGAGGCGTCCGGCTTTGAGGCTTTGTCGATCGCGCCGGTCCCGCTCGACCACGGGGCTTTACCCTATAGAGCGCTTGGCGATCATGCCCGCGCCATTTGGCGGCGCGCGGTCGCGCTCGGCGAGCGCCACGGTTTTCGCAACGCGCAAGTGAGCGTCGTCGCGCCAACCGGCACCATCGGCCTCGTGATGGATTGCGATACGACGGGCATCGAGCCTGATTTCGCGCTCGTCAAATTTAAGAAACTCGCGGGCGGCGGTTATTTCAAGATCATCAATCGCGCCGTGCCTGAAGGTTTGCGTGCGCTCGGCTATCGCCAAACCGAAATCGACGAGATCGTGACCTATGCGACCGGGCATGGCTCCTTGCAAAATGCGCCGGCGATCAATCACGAGAGCCTTTCCGCGAAAGGCTTTACGGCGGCAAAACTCACCGAATTGGAGGCGACGCTGGCGAGCGCCTTCGACATCAAATTCGTCTTCAACAAATGGACACTTGGCGCGGAGTTCCTCACCGGCGCGCTCAAAATTCCGGCCGAAAAGCTGGAGGATCAAAATTTCGATCTCTTGAACTTTTTAGGCTTCTCCCGCGCGGAAATCGACGCCGCCAATATTTTCGTCTGCGGCGCCATGACGCTTGAAGGCGCGCCGTATTTGAAACCGGAGCATTACGCCGTGTTCGATTGCGCCAATCCTTGCGGGCGCACCGGCAAACGATATCTTGCCGTCGAAAGCCACATCCGCATGATGGCGGCGGCACAGCCTTTCATCTCCGGCGCGATCTCGAAGACGATCAACATGCCGAACGATGCGACCATCGAGGACTGCAAGGAGGCCTACATGCTCTCCTGGCGGCTCGGGCTCAAGGCCAATGCGCTGTACCGCGATGGCTCGAAATTGTCGCAGCCCTTGAACAGCCAGTTGATCGCCGATGACGACGACGAGGTGGAGGAAGCCGTCGAGGCGCTGATCGCCTCGAACGCTCCGGCGCGGGCCTCGGCGGTCGCCGAGAAAATCGTCGAAAAAATTGTCGAGCGGATCGAGCGCGTCAGAGAGCGCGAGCGCCTGCCCGACCGCCGCAAGGGCTATACGCAAAAGGCGGTGGTCGGCGGCCACAAGGTCTATTTGCGCACCGGCGAATATGCCGATGGGCGGATCGGCGAAATTTTCATCGACATGCACAAGGAGGGCGCGGCGTTCCGGTCGCTGATGAACAATTTCGCCATCGCGATTTCAGTCGGCCTGCAATATGGCGTGCCATTGGAAGAATATGTCGATGCCTTCACGTTTACCCGCTTCGAACCGGCGGGGCTGGTGCAAGGCAATGACGCGATCAAGAACGCGACCTCGATCCTCGACTATATTTTCCGCGAGCTCGCGATCTCTTATTTGGGCCGCAACGATCTCGCCCACATCGACCCGTCCGACATCGGCCACGACGTGCTGGGAACAGGGGAAGAGCAGAGCCGCCCGCCACAAGGCCCGGGGCAAACGGGAACCACGAAATTCGTATCGCGCGGTTTTGTCCGCTCTAAGGCCGACAAATTGATGCTGGTGCAAGGCGGCGCGCCGCAACCCGCGACGGCTTTAAAGGGCGACCTCGAAAGGGAAGTCGAAGCGGAACTCGGCGGGCTCGAATGGACGACTCCCGCCGAGCGGGCGGCCGTCGCCGAAAAGCGCAGCCAGGCGCGGATGCAAGGTTTTACGGGAGAAGCCTGCGGCGAGTGCGGGAATTTTACGCTGGTGCGCAATGGGACGTGCCTCAAATGCGACACCTGCGGCGCGACCACCGGGTGCAGCTAAAATGTAAGGAAATCCCCGGCAATCGGACAAAAACCTTCCAAGGCCTCATACGTTTGACGGTTTGAGACGCGCGGGATCGCGCGGAAAGTCCGTATTTTTAGCAGAGAAAGCTACGGCTCTAGACTGGAACTTCCTGGAAACGCACTTATGTCGCAGGTTTGCCACGATAATTTTGTCGTTACAATGCTGACTGCATCAGTCACCGCAATCGTTACGTGGTTCGGAACGAATTACTTTGGCCGAAACTTGCTCAGATTCTGGGACCTGCGATTGGATGCTCATAAAGCCATTTTCACATCTGATACATCTCAAGTGTACAAGCTGGCTATGGCGATAGATGCGCTTAGAGCAATTTTGCCTAGACCAATATCTTGGTATCTTCGTAGACGGGGATATGACCTTCACGGGGCCGCTCAAGCACTGATCGCACTTTCAGATGCTTTGCCCCGAAATGATAGCAGCAATGACAAAACTCTTTCGCGCGTTAAGGCCCAAGAGTGCCTTAAGCTACCAATTAATCCCAAGGACCAGACAGTAGCCGATTCCTACCATCGTGTCGTATACGCGATGAGTGAGTTTCTGCGCGCTAGATGCGCCCATCAATAGCTCACACCGCCTCAAAACCATCGCGCCCTGGATTCTACCCAAGCAAGATGGGGAGCACGCCACAAGCAACCGGATAGGCAAACTGCAAGTTAGTCGTGCACGAGCCAAGCGGAAATCGAGATATTGGATTATAGCCCGTGAACGATCTATCGTTACCAATCCCTGGCGAACGCGTATCGATACGCCGCCTTGAAGAGCGCGATCTCGAAGATCTCTACGCGCTCGATACCGATCCCGATGTAAAGCGCTACGTCGGTGGGCCAGTGCGTTCACCCAGGGATGAATGGATAAGTTTCGGTCGGGCCGAACTGGGAGCAGAGACCTGCCCGCTTGCTATAGCACTGAATGAGGACGGGAGCTTTGTTGGCAGGGCTTCACTCCTAATAAAGCACATACCGTTAGCGCCTGGGGGGTCATTCTTAGATGGATGGGAACTACAGGTTTTGATCGCGCGAAAATATTGGTGCAAAGGCTTCGGGCGAGAAGTAGCCAGCGAATTGATTGGAGTTGCCTTCGCATTGCAAGAAGTTACTTCAGTCGTCGCGGTCGTCCATCCCGAAAACACTGCAAGTCGAAAGCTCATGGATAACCTTGGTTTCCAATACGCCGGTCAAAAATCTTCGCCGGGGTGTTGGGATGACAAACACATCATTTTCCGCCTTATTAAGCCTATATGAAACGACGACACCGGGCGCCGCTACGGCCACGCCACCCCATTCATCGCACGGCAGACCCGAGCGTATCTGAACTTTGAAGTCAAGGATCTACGACGGCCGGAGGTCCTTGAGTTCAAAGTTCAGATGCGCTTTTCTGCCGCCATGCGATAAATGGATTTTTCCGCGCAAGTCTTACGCGCGACCGCCGTTAAAGTATAAAGTGTTTATCCACGGTTCGGACTAAGTGCCGGACAAACGTGGCCATGACATCCGTAGGATTCACAATCCGTACGACGAGGAGCATCCAATGTCCCGTTGCAATCAATTCTTCCTGTTTGCCATATTATCGCTTGCCTTCTGCACGCCAGCGGGCGCTGGCGGGTTGCCGACACATGTTGGCGCATGCGCGAAAACGAGAATCAAATCAATCGAAACGCGTCTTGAGGGCGTGCCGGGCTCCGGCAGCGCGGTAAGCTTTAAAAACGGCGGCTACCAGGTTAGCTACGATACCGTGCCGGCGATCAAGCATTCGAAGGCGGGCGACCACGTTCGGATGTGTCTCGTCTCGATCCCGCGCCATTGCCCCAAGGGCGATGATCGCGGCCGCGTCTATCGCACCACCAATCTGCGCACGCATAAAAGCTGGAAACTGCCGGATTCGGAGCATATGTGCGGCGGCGCGTGAGCCGCTCGCTTCGCAGCCATTACTTGGTATTACAGCGGCGCGGCGTGGCTTTCGATCCGCGGCGGCGGCGGCGCTTCCGTCTTGGCGATCCCGGCCTTCACGGCGGACTGAATTTTTTCGAAGGCACGAACTTCGATCTGGCGCACCCGCTCCCGGGAAATATCGAATTCATCGGACAGTGCCTCGAGTGTCATCGGTTCGTCGGCAAGCCGCCGCGCCTCGAAAATGCGTCGCTCGCGCGGGTTTAGCACGCCGAGCGCATTACGCAGCGCGGCGAGACGATTGCCGGTTTCCTCGCGTTCGGCAAGCGTGTGCTCCTGACTGGCGGCGCCATCGACGAGCCAATCCTGCCATTCGCCCTCGCTTTGCTCGCGCAACGGCGAATTCAGCGAGGCGTCCCCCGACATTCGCCGGTTCATGTCGATGACGTCCTTTTCGCTGACGCCGAGCCTGCGGGCAATCGTCTTGACTTGGTCGGGACGCAAGTCGCCGTCATCGAGCGCCGAAATCTGGCTCTTCGCCCGCCGCAAATTGAAGAAAAGCTTCTTTTGGCTCGCTGTCGTTCCCATTTTCACGAGCGACCAGGAGCGCAGGATATACTCTTGAATCGAGGCGCGGATCCACCA
>DASYNQ010000212.1:0-4959 GCA_036008425.1 Methylocella sp.
GACCGGCGCGTCAAAAGGCATTGGCGCGGGAATCGCCAAAGGCCTCGCGGCGGAAGGCGCGGCAGTCGTCGTCAACTATGCCTCGAGCAAGGACGGCGCCGATCGCGTCGTTGCGGACATTAAAGCCAAGGGCGGCAAAGCCATCGCGGTGCAAGGCGATGTCGCAAAAGCGGCGGATGTGGAAAAAATCTTCGCAAAGACGAAGCAAGCGTTCGGCCGACTGGACATTCTGGTCAACAACGCCGGCGTCTATAAATGGTCGCCTCTCGATGAAGTCACGGAAGAGGACTTTCACCGGCTTTTCAACATCAACGTGTTGGGCCTGCTTCTGGCGACAAAGGAGGCGGCGAAGCTCTTTGGCGACGAGGGTGGCACCGTCATCAATATCGGCTCCGAGGTGACCGATCTCAATCCGCCTAATTCGGTCGTCTGCACCGCCACAAAAGGCGCGGTCGACGCGGTGACCCGCGTGCTGGCGAAGGAGCTGGGTCCGCGGAAAATTCGGGTCAACTCGATCAATCCGGGCCTGATCGAAACCGAGGGCACACAAGCTGGGGGCTTCATCGGCAGCGATTTCGAGAAGCAATTTGTCGCCCTGACGCCGCTCGGGCGGACCGGACAGCCGGACGATATCGCGCCGGTCGCGGTGTTCTTGGCGTCGGACGAGTCGCGTTGGGTCACCGGCGATACGCTGGCGGTTTCGGGGGGCTTGGGCTAAGGCGATCACGCCCTTGTGCGGCTTGGCGCGCCGCCGCTAGAAAAATAGAGCATGGTCGCTTCAATTTGAAGCGGTCATGCTCGAAGGTGGAAGGATGTCGGAACTGGCTGGCAAAACGCTGACGGAGGATCAAGTTCTTCTGATCGCGAAGGCCTTAGGCGATCGGCGCCGCTACGAGATCTTGAAGCGTCTCGGCGAATGCCCGGACGCGCTCGCCTGCTGCGCGGTGCGCGACTGCATGGGCATCAACCCGGCGACGCTCTCCCACCACATGAAAGAGCTCGAAATAGCGGGGCTGGTGGAGGTCGTCCGGGAGGGCAAATTCGCCAGCTATGTCTTACGGCGCGACGTGCTTGAGGCGTACTTCCAACGCTTAAGGGAAGATCTCGTGTCCGTAATGACTGAATCTCAAATCCAGACTTTTACAAACGAACGATGACGCAGAATTCGACTCCGCTCGATTGGTCAATTCCTATAAAACCTATTTCCCGGCTTTGCCGTTTCGCTTTCTATTTGCCTTCTATTTCCCGAAAGCCCTTATCCCGCGAGCTGCTCCCTGCGATTTCGCGAACTTGATCGTCACGGCGCCTCGGGCGGCGGGGTTTCCTTAGCGGAGACTTCGACATCCTTGTCGACGCCGGACTCGACCTTGAACGTCGTTTGATAGGTTTGGCTGTCATGTCTCGCGATCGCGACATATTCGCCTTCGGCAAGCGTCGCTGAGGGAAACGCGCCGATCATCTCGCGGATGACGTCGCCGCCCGGGGTAAGGATGGTGAACGCTGTATTGGCGAGGGCTTCGCCGCCAAGGTTGTTGACGAGTTTCAGAGTGATGGTGGCGGCGCGATGACGCAGCGTCGCATCGGTCAACTTCCCGGCCTGAACCTTGAGATCGGCGCTGATCACCGAATTCGTCGGGCTCGCCGAACCATTGGCTGCCGCGTCGAGCAGTGTCGACACAATATGATAATTGCCTTCCGGCAAACCGATGGTGTCTCCGGATTTGGCGTTCGCGACAACCAGTTTTGCTTCCGGATTGCCGCGCTCCGGGACATAGATCGAAATCGATAATTTCGTTGGATTGATGGGCGTGTCGCCGAGCTGGCCCGCGATCCGCAACCCGCCGGCATTGAGCACGAGCGTTTCGTTTAACAACGTGCCGTTGATGGTGATGCGCTTTGTCGCGCCCGCCAGCCCCAAGGCAGCATGAACGACGAAATTGCCGTTGGGAAGGGAAAGGTTTGGCGTCGCATCGGTGGATTGCGCGACGAGTTTGTGGTTTCCATCCGTTCCCGGGACTTCCTCGAATATGCGCCATTGCAGGCCGTCACTCACCGGCTGCGTGTCGGTGGCGGCAAAAAGCGCCGATAGCCGGACGATGCCGTGCGCCGTCTCGAGGGGAGCGGTCTCAGGAGTAAGCGGCAAGCGCAGGGAAGGACCAGCGGGATTTCCCGCTTTCGGCGATTGCGCCGCGACAGGCCAAGCCACCAGGCACAGCGCCGCCGCTCGCGCAAGCAAAGTCCCGCGGGTGACGAAGCCTTGTATCGTCCGGCCGCAAGCCGGTCTTGCCAGCGGAAGCTGCCGCAAGCCTTACTCCTCCTCTCGATGGAAAACGCTTGATGCCGCCGCCGCGAGATTGGTCAACGACAGCGGGCGAAAAGAAAACGCGACCCGATGATGGCCGGCCGGAACCTCGACGCCGCGAAACAGAATATTGGCGTGAAGCACCGGTTCCTTATGGCCATCGACGCGGGCCTCCCAGCCTGGATAGAAAAGATCGTGCAGCACGACAATGCCCGCCTTTGGGGCATCGACGTCGATCTCGACCGAGCTATCGGCGTAGTTGATGATCGCGACATGCGACAGGCCTGGTGCTTCACGCGAGGCTTGGCTTACGGATTGGTCAAACCCGTGGCCCGCGTGGCTCGCGGTTTGGAAGCGCTCTTGGCCCGTGCCTTGGGCATAGGGACCGCCGTGAAGATCGGCCATGCTTGCCTGGTCGATCAACACCTCGCTCGCCGGGTCAAAGCCCGGAAGGATGTGTTCGTCGAGAACTTCCTCATTGTCGACGGGCTCGACCGCCGATGCGAAATAGGCCCTCGGCACGGTTTGGCCGAGCTTGTAGATATACATGGTGTCGCTTGTATAGATCGCCTGAGCCTTCGGTCGCGGGATATCGCGTGGCAGTCCCGTCAAAGGGCGGTCGAGGACCAAATATTCGAGCCCGAGCAACGCCGCAAGGTGGCTATTGTAGCCGCGAAAAGTGCCCGGATAGTGGCGCGTAAAGAAATCCTCAGCATCCGGCCCAGCGCCGACCGCGCGTTCGTAATCATCGATGCGCAAGGGATTGTAGCCGAGCGTATTTTCGAATTTGAGGACAATCGACGCATTCTGCCACGCCCCCTTGAGGCCTAGAATCTCGACGCGCGGACGGTCACCGTCGCGTATTTTGGCGGCTATTTCGCGGCGCAGAACCTCGATGCCTGCGGCTTCGGCGGGTTTCATTCCGGCATAGACGCTGTAGCTTTCGAGCGGCTCCGCGTTGAGTGGGGAGGCGGCATTGCGCCAGAGGATTTCGGTCCCGCTTAAAATCACGAACAAACTCGCCGCGAGCGCCCGCCTCGGGCGTGCCTGAAGCCCGAACAAGACGGCAGCGCCCGCGGCCGCCAATGCCGCGGCAACCGCGAGCGCGACAAGCGAACTAGTCAGCCGCTCTTCCCGCAAGGAAAAGGCGAGGCCGCTGCCGGTCAGCACCGCAATCGCCAGCGTGGTCGCCCCGGCCAGCGCGAAGGCTAGCCATTTCGGCAGCGTTCGGAAAGGCTTCGGCAGGCCCTCCTCGATATAACGGTGGAGCAAAAATCCGGCCGCAAAGGCAAGTGCGATATTGAACAGAAACGTCGCGTCCGCGGGCCTCCGATAGAGGGACACGCCGGGTATCCAGTCAAATGCGAGCGCGAAGAACGGGGTATAACGCCCCAGCGCGTAACTAAGCGTCAGCAGAAGCAGAATGAGAATGAAACGCCCGCGCCGCGCGAACAACCGACCGGCTGCAAATCCGTGCCACGCGATGAGCACGAAAGGAAGCGTCCCGATGAAAAGATAATCGACGGCGCGGTCGGTCCAGTCGGCGCGCGTCATGGTGTAGTAGCTAGGCCCCCAGTAATCATAGAGATGATCGAGGGAGCCGAAGAAATTCGGCGCGAATAGCGTAATCAGATTGACCGGCGCGAGGGAACCCGCCGCCGCGACCCCGAAAGGAACGCCCGGCCGGTTCGAGTCGGCAAGAAACTGCATGGTCAACAGCGCCGGCACGATCAATATCGCGACGATCAGGGCGATGCTCAACGCCAGAATGCCGGCCCGGGCGCGCAGATATTCAAGCGCGTTTCCCGATTGGGCCGAGGCAAAGACAAGATAACCCGCAAGAACCGTGCAAAACAGAAAGGCGACCTGATCGCGGCCGAGCGCCATCAAGGATGCGGCGAGACCAAACGCGAGAGCGAAACGATAGGAGCGGCGCTCGAGCGCGATATCGAGACACCACAAGGCCGCTGGAAAGAACGAATAGGAAATGATCATGCCGGTATGCTGAAGCCTCGAGGACGCGGCGCCGCCGAGCATGAAAATAATCGCCGCGAGGACCGCTGCCGCCGGATGCCAGCGCCAGCGCAAGAGACCCAGAATGCAAACCCCGCCCGCCAAAAGATGCGCGAGGACGGCCGCGTCGAAGAGTTGCATCGAGGCATTTGGCGCAATAAGCGCAAAAAGCACCATGCTCGGCGTGAAGATCAAGGATTGCGGATCGGCGATCGCCGGATGGCCGCCGAAATAATAGGGGTTCCAGAGCGGAATCTCGCCATGATGCAAAGCATCGCCAAGGAAACGGAACATCGCGTAAAAATGGTTTTTCGAATCCCACGGCACGACCGTTCCGCTATAGAGCCAAGAGGCCAGCGCGAGCCCGTAAAAGAGGACGAGGCTTAAAATCGCAAGCCGGAGGGCGCTCCTGGTCCAAACTTGAGCCCATTCGCCGGTCTCCGCTGCAAACGGACTATGCGGCATAATTCGCATCCCGGGCGAGGCGGACGGTATATTGCACTCCGACGAGCACGACGTCGATCCGGTTCTCCTTCAGCCAGCGGATTGTCGAACGCACGGTGTCCTCGAATTCCTGCGGCGGGATCCGGGCAAGCGCGTCATTGGTTCCCAACTGCCAAAGAACGAGGTCCGGATTCCTGAGC
>DASYNQ010000213.1:0-2355 GCA_036008425.1 Methylocella sp.
GCTCGCCAAACGCTTCGCCATCCTGACGAGCATTCCTGGCGTCTCGCGGATCACCGCCTTCGCTTTGCTGATTGAAATGCCCGAACTTGGAACCCTCGAAGCCAGACAGGCCGCGAGCCTTGCAGGTCTTGCGCCCGTCGCGCCCAATCCGGACGCTGGACCGGCCGCGCCTTCATCCGCAGCGGGCCAGCGTCCGCCAGGCCCTCGACATGCCAGCCCCCGTCGCCGCGCGCTTCAACCCGATCTGAAGGCCAAATACACTCAGTTCGTCAAGGCCGGTAAGCCCGCAAAACTTGCCCTCACCGCCCTCATGCGTAAGCGCATCGTCCTCGCCAACGCCCTCCTCAGAGCACGCCGGACCTGGACACCAAAACTCGCTTCATAAAGACGGATACTTTAGCTTTCCTGGCTGTTTTTTTCCTCCAGTCGCGCCTTGAGCACAAGCAGTTTCGCGAAAGGCGAGTCCGGGTCCGGCGGCCGTTCACTGGGCTTCTTCTCCCTGGCGCCAAAACGTCCTTCCCTGCCCTCGCCCGTGCCGCCGCGGTTCTGCTCTCTCACCTGCTTCCGGCCGCGCTGGCCTCCGAAGCGCGGTCGCTGTTCGCACTCTCCGCGCTCGCCGCCGTCCTTGCGACGATCTTGCAGAGCGTTCCGCCGGGAGCCGGTTTGCGCGTCCGCCAGCGCCGCCTTTCCGGCCCCCTCGCCACCCGGTGTTTTCGCGGCCGCCCCGTCGCAAGGAATGACCAGTTGTGCGGTTGTTTCCAGCGGGGCGGTATCGCAAGCCCCGGCGGGCGTTACTTCGCGCCGCTCGAATCGCCTTTTGTGCATCCGCGTCTCGGGCCTGCGCGCACGATGATGCTGCCGGTGCGGCCGCCAGATTTCGATCAATGGCGCTTCGACCGGCAGCGGCTCCGGGAAACTTTTTGCCCCGCCCGCCTCCGCGGCGCCGGTTTCGCTCGTCTCGACGCCGCTTGCGCTCGCCGGCCTCGCATCCGGGAGCGCGGCCGGGCACGGCGGATCTGAAGTGACGGTGTCCGGAATTGCGTCCAGCCCGGGCACGGCGACGCCAGCCGGTTCCACCGGTTGCCCAGGGCAAGCGCGCGGTTCAACCGGTAGCTCCTTGGCTTGCGTATCCGGACCCACGTCCAAACTGCACTCCGGTGTTGGCTCAGGTTCGGCAGCAGGCGGCGCAAGCGGTCCGGCCGCGGCGAGCAAAGCCACGGTGATCGCCGGACCTTTGCGCTGTTCGGGCACATAGCCAAGCGCGCGAAGGATCGACGCGAAGCTCTCGCCAGAACAGCCGGCAAGCGAGGTCATCGCGACCGTGACAACGAAGCCGTCGCCATCAGCCGCGCCCGGCGGCGGATCGCCTGGGCTGACGCCTGGCCGATAGCTCACCGCCGGACGAATCAAATCGGCGAGGCGCTCCAAAATATCGACGCGCACCGCGCGATCCTCGCAAACGCGGAACCCGGCCGCCCGGTACAAATTCCTTTGAATATCCTTGCCGGCGGCCAAGGAGGTGCGGCCGGAAGCGGCCAGATGAAGGACGTCGTCGAGGCCTTTGACCGCCTCGCCGCCGCCATGCTTCAAGGCATAAAGCTGCGCGGCGAGGGCGCGCGGGGCGGGCTTTATCAAATTCGGCAGATAGAGATGGTAGGCGCCGAAGCGGACGCCGAATTTCCGCAGTGCGGCTCGGGCGTCCTGGGAAAGGCTCTTCACCTCGTCGGCCACGCGCGCGCGATCGAGAACGCCGAGGGATTCGGCGGCGTGGAACGCGATGCCGCGCGCGATGCCATCGAGCCCCTCGCCTTTTTCGAGGTCGGCAAGTGGCCCGAGAAGCTTTGCGACATGCTGGACAAGCCAAACGTCGAGCCGCCGCTGGACCATTGCGAGCGCCTGGCCGGTCAATTGTTCGTCCGCCAGGATCGACACCCGCGGTTCGAGCACATGCGCGCCCGCGCAGATCTTGCCGACAGGCTCGCCAAGCCAGCGGATGATGCCGTCATTGGCAAGGATGAAAGCTTCGTCGACGGCCTCGCTCACCCGTCCCGCGCGGCCCTCGATTTCGCTCGCCAAGGCCTTTTGCGCGGCGGCGTTCAGAGCCTTCGCGGCTTCGCCCGCCGCCTCCGGGTCGGCCGTGAAGCAAAAACCATTGAGCTGGCCGACATGCTGGCCCTCAACCAATACCTCACCGCTCGGGGTGATCTCGGCCTCCAACATGGCGTTCTCCCTTAGGCGGCGCATGAGAACGCTCGTCCTGCGGTCAACGAACCTTTGGGCGAGACGTTCATGCAAGGCGTCCGACAATCTGTCCTCTACCCGACGCGCGGCATTCTGCCAATGGGCGGGATCGCG
>DASYNQ010000214.1:0-1785 GCA_036008425.1 Methylocella sp.
AACCTGAAATGTGGCTGTAATTCCAGTTAATTGTGGAAAGGCGCTTCGTTTGTTTCCTATCGGCGCTGAAGATTGACCTTAAGCTGCCATTTAGTCTCACCAAACGAATGCCGGGAGTTGGCGCATCCCGGAAATGCGGCACTCCCCTAGCGACGGCCGCTTACGGTTCCAAAGCGGACGCTGGAAAGTTGTCCAAGCCCACGTTCATGAGTTCACGCCTTATGCGGCATCTTGTGCGGCCACCCGAACGTCTTCCAAGACGCGCCTAAAATCAGGCTGCGGCGCAAGGCACATAGTTCTATAAGTGTTCAGGAAGGGGAGCCAAATCCAGACGGTAAAGCTCGCCATATTTGGCACGAAGATAAGCGAGATAGGGCGTGCTGCTCATCGGCCCGCCAGTTGCCCGCATGACGGCCCCATCCGGCTGGTACTTCCGCCCATGCTGGTAGAGATGTTCGCGCAGCCAGGTGTGAAGCGTTCCAAACTCCCCCTTTGCGATCTCAAGCGGAATATCGGGATGAGCATTGACGGCGGCGGCATAGAACTGCGCGCTGAGAATATTGCCTATGGCGTAGCTCTGAAATCCGCCACCGACGGTGCCGCCATACCAATGCACGTCTTGCAGACAGCCATCGCGGTCGTCGCTTGGAGCAACACCGAGATCGGTCTGCATGCGGGCACGCCAAGCCTCGGGCAGATCCTTGACGTTCAGATTGCCTTCGAGCAATTCCAGCTCCAGGTCGAAACGCATCATAATATGGAGATTATAGGTGACCTCGTCGGCATCCGTGCGGATCAAAGAGCGTTGCACCTTGTTGATCGCGCGGTAAAAGGTCTCGAGCCCTGTCTGCCGGAACTGATCTGGAAAAGTATCCCGCAGAACCGGATAAAAATGCTCCCAGAACGCGCGGCCGCGGCCGACGAAATTTTCCCAAAGCCGCGACTGGCTCTCATGCACGCCTGCCGATGTCCCCATTCCCAGCGGGGTGCCCTCAAGTGCGGCGGCGACACCTTGCTCGTAAAGCGCATGACCGGACTCGTGCATGGTCGAGAACAGCGCGTCGCCAAAATATTTCTCATCGACGCGGGTGGTAATCCGGACGTCTCCCGTGGAGAACTTGGTGCAGAAAGGATGATGGGTCTTGTCGAGCCGCCCGCGATCGGTGTCGTAGCCGAATTGCTTGACCACCGAAAGGCTAAAATCCAGCTGCGCCGGCTCGCTGAAAGAACCACGCAGGCAGCCGTCGCCGGGAACGGGCTGATCGCAAATGGCGCGCACGATCGGTAGCAATTCGTTCCTGAGTTCCGCAAACAGCGAGCGGACCGAAGCTGTCGTCATGCCTTCCTCGGCGGCGTCGATCAGAGGGTCGGCGACATGCTCAAAGGGCGCAAAATAGCCAGCGTATTCGCGACTGAGATCGACGGCCTTTTCCAGGAACGGCAGCATCGCCGCGAAGTCGTTCGCCGGCCTCGCCCGCGTCCAGGCATCGTAAGAGGCCGACGCGTGCGCGCTGGCCCGGGCGACATAGGCGCCGGGTAGCTTGATCGCCTTCTCGAAGTCGCGCCGCGCGATCCGTATCAGGCTCGCCTCGTCCGAATCATAAGGCAGGCCAGCGGCATATGGCGCAAGTTCGTCGAGCAGTTTGCCCAGTGCCGGATCGACGGATTTTTCATGCGCGAGCCTGCCGAGCGTTGCACCCTGGCGCGCCCGCGCGCGTGCTCCGCCGCTTGGCATATAGGTGGACTGGTCCCAGCCGAGCACCGCCCCCGCCGCCGCAAGATCGC
>DASYNQ010000215.1:0-2842 GCA_036008425.1 Methylocella sp.
TGAATTTCATGAGAGAGGCCCTAAAGGTCTCGATGGACTGTATCATGCCGATATAACCAACTTGAATGTTATTGACCGGCTCCATCGCGATCGGCATGAAAGCGGTATCGACATAAGAGACATCGTAATCGACGTTATGCAAATCCACCCCAAATGGATCCGTGTTTTGGTTGATAGCCCCTAAGGTATATTCGGTCAGCTGACTTGGCTCGTTGTTCTTCAAACCGGCCGGATCCTTGAAGATTTGCAACGGCTGCTGACAGGTGGGACACCTCGGGACCGCCGCGCCTGCGATGGGGTTACATGCGAATTTGGCAAAGGAGGTCTGACACGCGGCGGGGACGGCGGCGCCATTACATTTGACCTGGCACCCCCTTGCCGGTAAATTCGTGCCCATATAGTCCGCCGTCAGGGCGGCTGGGCGCTGATGAACCGAATTTAGGTTTTTAAAGAATTCAATGCGCCCCCCACCCCACCAATCGATATATTGATCGGGGCAGTTCGGAGTTGCCGGATTAGTGGGGCATTTCGGCTGTACCTGAGCGGTAGGGATCAATTGCGTATAGAACGGAAGCGTTATCGTGACATTGCCGTTTGGCGGAATGCCGTCTCCCGTGGGATTGATATAGAGTCGAAATTGGTTAAGCTTGGGGAATGGGTTGGCGCCAAGTTGAGCCTTGGGAACCATTAGCGCCGCTTGCAAAAATAGATCTGGCACGGCCGTGCCGCTCGAAAGCACCGGATAAATGTTGTATGTGGGTGAATTATTGAAAATCTTGATTGTCATCTTAGGCACGCAGCTCGGCGAAGGCATGCATGGGGTCTGCGCGGCGGCATTGCCGCCAAGGAATAGCGCGAATAAGAGGGCCGCAAAGCCCGTTGCGCGCGTTGATTGCTCTCCCCAAAGTGTTTTCATAAGCTGTCATCCTTCTTGGAGGTCATGTTAGTCCTCCTGAAAAGGCAAATTTCTTCACGCGCGAGCGCGCCCACGGCAAGTCATGCGGTTTTGGAGCGCCAACCATGGCAGCGACAATTTTTTTTGAGATTTATTAACAATATTATTTGCGATTTATAGGGGTCCGTCCAACGCCTTGTCAAGCTTAACGTTTCGGCGTGAGATCCGACCCAACATCGTTTACCGGAATAGAGGTGAAATCGACACTTCATGCTCCGATTATTCGACCACCGGCAGCACAACATGCGCTCGGTCCTGCGTTATCCGGCTTTAAGGGCCGGCGCCGCAGTAGAACGGGTCCGGTTGGACGAACGCGGTTTGTAAGTGTCGCCGGGATCGCGCGAGTCAATATCTCGCCGTGACGGGAGCCCCGCAGATCCAAATTGCTTGGATCCGCGGACCATCCGGGGTTTCGACCTGTTGAAAGGCGTAACACTCTATTCTAGGCCGATGATAGACATATCCGTAGGGATAGGGGAGACCATAAAAGGGCATTCCATCGACGGTCCCCACCGGCCGCGCCTGCGAGGGAACCGGCAACACCATCATGGCCAGGCACATACCGACGGCGGCACCAGACTTCCGGAGGATCATTTTAAGTGTCCGTTATTTTTGCAAGCAATGACTTCTCTTTAATGGCATAGGTTGCGGCCCGGAGCAAGCGGGTTTCCCTCGTTTTGGCGATATTCCGGCTTGGCGCAAGGTTTGGCGAGCGATCCCGCGCGAAGGCGATCAGGCTTTGTCCGGGCCGCCGTCAAAGGGATGATGTGGCGCCGACCTCGCTTGCCAGCGAAACCCAAGATCGCGGATTTCGGCTTCAAGGCATTCGACCTCAAGCCGCAGCGCCCGGCCGGCGGAGAAGACAAACTCCACAAAGCCCGCGGGCGGCTGGGTTTCCTTGAAGCTGATATCCAGGAGATTGAGAACGAGCGCCTCGTCTCGACAATGAAAGCCCAGGCACGAGACCTTGAGAACACGGCCGAAATGCAAGCCCGTCCGGCAGCGCTCGCAGCAAGGGCGTCCCCCTTTTTTCGCGGCGGCCCGCACCCAATCGAACCTCGCCGCGACCATCGCGAATTGTTTTGATTGGGGCAAAAAGGCCATTTCGCCGACACGCACCAAGGCGTCCTGAAGGTTTGCCGCGATCACCGCGAGATCGTCGGCATCGAAGGCGATCAAGCGAGGAAGGTCCGGCATCGGCGGCTCGTTTGCTTGCGATTGGCCTTTGGTCCGCGCGCAAAGTCGTAGCGGCGCAGGTCGCGCGTTCAACGAATTGGGAAGAATTTGGCCATTTTCAAGCACAAAGCCGCGGATCGAAGCAAAGAAATGCAGGTGCATATTGCCAAAAGACACATGTAGCCGAGCTGGGTGGCGGGCGCGAAGGGCTGCCCAAAAATTCAAGGCGGCTCTATTGTGAAGCCGGCTTTGGACAAGTGGAAATTCAAGATCCGAAGGTGAGTTCGTTTCTATTAAACGGAGTTAACGCGCTGCATTTTCGGCCGCTACGGCCGCAACCGAACCAATGTCTGGGCTTATGCGGTTGAACCGGGGTTCGGACGGGCATCAGTCCCCGTTCTGCACCCGAATTGGGCACCGCGAAAGCGCTATTAGATCAATGCTCTACACGGTTTGTCGCGGCGAGGGCGTCGGCGGCGCTCGTCAAGCTCTTGAAAGACCTGTCCCGCCGACTTACCTAAGCCGGATCGTTCGATAATTGTACAATTATCGAAGTGACGTGAACTTAAGAGGATGGAAAGTCATGAGCAGATTGTCTGGCAAAACAGCGGTAGTGACCGGCGCGTCAAAAGGCATTGGCGCGGGAATCGCCAAAGGCCTCGCGGCGGAAGGCGCGGCAGTCGTCGTCAACTATGCCTCGAGCAAGGACGG
>DASYNQ010000216.1:0-10295 GCA_036008425.1 Methylocella sp.
AAGCTGCTCAAGCTGTATCTCAAGCGTTGCGGCGCGGCGGCAAAGCGAAAGCATGGCCTCGGTCATGCAATCACGGCCGCCCGCGTCCGCGACGTGCAACTCGACGATGTCTTTCCACCGCCTTGTCCAAGCGCCGCGACCATCGCCGCCAACCGCAAAAACCCGGCGACCGTTTGTCACCTTGCTTTTAACCGTCGCCAACCGTGGCGTGGCGCGCGCGCTATGTGCGTTGAGATTTTCTACGCTTTCCACGAATTAACCTTAAGCCTGGCTACATTTAAGCGGCCATTATTGGACATCTATTGGATAAATAGCACATCCCAACGACAAACGCAATATATTACAACGCTCTACTGAACTACATGGCGCTTGTTTTCGCCTTGATACGGCGAAATAACCCGCGCGGAGCGCGGGTGGATAAAGCCAACCAAAGGCAAACTCAGGATAAGACGGAAAGAAAAATTATGTAAGCTTGGCAGTTTGATCTGAAAGACGCTCGACGCGGTCGAAGACGCGATTAGTTTCGGTTACGGCGTGCTCGGGACCTAGTGCGGTGACGATCTCGGTGCCGAGCCAATAGGCAAGGCCGCTGCTGGTGCCGCGCGGCGGGCCGAAGATATCCTCGGTTGTCCATTCAAATTCGATGGCCACGCTTTGCCATTCGTTCAGGAACATTTCGGCGGCCCAGCATGCTTGGTCATGGCGGAAACGGGTAGTGCCGCGCGCCGCTCTTTGTTTGAACTCGGCTAAGGCGGTGCGGTAATCCGCCGCGTGGGCGGCCTGTCTCTTAGCCTCGCTCTGTCCAACTTGGACAGTCTGGCCATCTCTCTCTAAGTCTTTGATATATATATTATTATTATTATTTGAGTTAGAAAGAGAGCGCGTGTCCAAGGTGTCCAAAGTGTCCAAAGTGTCCAAAGAGTCCAAAGTGTCCAAAGTGTCCAAATTACAGGCTTTGGTTGTGATTTGGACAGCCTGTCCAGTACACTTGGACACTGGACTAATAGCGGTATTCCCTTGAAAAACAGATGGTTGGCCTTTAGCTTGGCTGATGTTGTCCAACTTGGACAGTAAGGGGGTGTCCAAGGTGTCCAAACCCTTGGACAGGTGTTTTTTGGCAAGCTGCCTTAGCTGGCTCATTTTGCAGCCTTGAGCTTGAAAGCAACAGTCGATTTTGGAATCCCGAGCCTGCCCGCGATGTCGCGAATAGACATTCCTTGCTCGTGAAATGCGTGGACAGCTTCGGCGTCACAGTTCGTGTTTATGTCACATCTTTCCCATTGGCCGTCTTTCAACCAAGCTTCGAATGGCTTTGCGCCTTCGCCGGCAAACCCGCGTGATTTTGTGTAATGGATCTCAAGCCGGGCGCCTTGGCTTGGGTCGTAGGCGGGCGGTCGCCGCAATTCGACGACGGTGTCAAGCACGTCTTCTTTTTTATTAGAGCCCCGCTGAGAACCGGCTTTGTTGGCATGATGGACACTAATTACGCTTCGCCCGGCGGCGCGCTGCCGAAGCGACCACTCTTGCACCGGACCGTAACTGTCGGCTTCATTTTCTTTTAGGCTGCGGCAGTGCGTCGACAAATTATCGAGAATAATAAGCTCTGCGTCCCTTATGCAGTCATCATAATATTGTTGTGAGCTTGGATCCGCGAGATCCGGCAGGCCATCCGGCTGCGCATCGGCAATAACAAATTGCAAATTATCTTCCGGGGCATCAAAATCCGCGGCGGTGACGATCCGCGAAAATCGCTCTTTAACAACACCAGCCGGCATTTCACCATCGATATAGACGACGCGGCGCGGTCGCTGCGCTTGCCATCCGAGAAACGATCCGCCACCCGAAACTGCATAGCCAACATTCATGGCAATCCATGTTTTGCCAACGCCGCGCTCGGAGAAGATTAAGGCGAGACCTTGTTCCGGCAACCAAGGCGACAGGATCGTTTCGCGTGGAGGGAATTCTTTTTCCAAAAGCTCAACTCCGTTATATTTAACAAGTGACGCCTTATATGCCGGGATAAATTTCGCGGTGGCCTTTGTTGTGACATTGATGCTATCGCTGCTATTCTTCTCGGCAAGCTCATAAAGCTGCGCCAGCGTGCCGCCGGCTTCGATCCAATCGGTGGAGTCGCCCTTGGGTGGCAGGTCCGGCAATTCGAGGATGCGCACGCGCTTGGCGACGCCGGCCAATTTCTCTGCGACAAGAGCCGCGTGCTTGGTGCCGGGCTCATCGTTGTCAGGCAAGATCACGACAGCGGCGCCTTTGAAAAACGGCGTCAGTTCATCCGGCCACTTTCCGGCGCCCATTGCATTGCAGGTTGCGGCACCGCCAAGCGCAATGATCGCGTCGGTGCATTTTTCACCTTCAACAATGAAAATCAGCTTATTTATTGCAATCGCTTCTATAAGTTCTGGCAGTCTGTATGGAATTTGGCGAATGCCTTTTACGTTGTTTATATATTCGCCATTTTCCTTGCGCCGCTGCCTATATTCTTTTCTTGGCTTTCCGTCCGCGCCGGTCTCGCCATTTTCGAGGCGGCAAACTTCGAATAGCTCAGCGCTGGTTTCGTCGACATAAGTCCAAGTTTTGACGATGTGAAATTGCTTGCTGTTATTTTTTAATATCACACCTTTGAATGGATCATTATTAGCGCCATTTCCCGGCCGCGGCTTCTTGATGCAGCCGAGGCCGGCTAAGTAGTCGACCGCATCTGCGCCGGGTTTCTCATGCTGGATAAGCGCTAACGTGCCGCCGCCTATCCCGTGCTCATGATCGAAAAACGTTCCGCGCTTGATATCGATCGAAAGCGAGCCGTTGGTGCCGTAGCGCCATTCATTCCCATGTTTCGAGGAAGGCGGCCCGCGCAAGGCGAGCGCGACGGTCTCCATGTGTGCGGCGAAGTCGATATCGTCTTGCATGGTGCCACTGCTAATAATAAAGGGGCATGCGGGGGCCGCCGCCAATGACAGTCCCCGCCGCGATTTCAGAGAGAAGCTTGCCGGCGTATTATCCGGGTCAAGCGGTGCGATACTTTCCAAACGGGTCTGGGGTTCGCCGTGAAAGCCCGCGCTGCGGCTTCGTCCGCGAATGGCCCGTGGTGAAGCCAACTCGGAACTGTGTTTTGAACGATCCAAAAGACCTTGCCGGCGCATTCAGTTTGCTTTATGATTAGTCTCATTTGAGGTTTCCTTTGTTGAAGCATTGATAGGCGGCCGCGCTGTAACGCGGCCGCCTATATTTTTGTTAAAACGGAATATCGTCGTTGATTGTCTTCGCCAGTTTTGATGGCTCTGGCGCATAGGCGATCGCCGCATTTCCGGCGGCAGGCGGCGGCAACAGCTCGGCGAAGTTTTCGCGAGCGCTCCAGCCGGCGTGCTTGAAAACCGGATCGACGTTGCGGTTTTCGTCGTGGCGCTCCTTCGTCGATAAGGTGCAGACCGGGAACGCGGCGCGACCCTTTAAGCGCCACGGGTTAATCAAGCGTTGGAAGGCGAACCAACCACCCCAGCTTGACGAGGTGAACGTAAGCAGTTCGCCGAGATGCCCGTCATCGCATCGGACGCCTAGGACCGCGATGTATGGATTCCATTTTTCCGCGATATTTGCCGGCGTCGGCGGCAGGAAGCCATCCGAGATCCGACCGACGTTGCGCTCGACGATTTTTTGGTCGTGCCACAAGACTTCGCCGACTGTTGCGGTTTCCATGATGGGACAGAATTTCAATCCGTCCGCGCCGGTCTCGATCTCAACGTCGTCAAGGAGCCACTTACCTTTTGCGCATTTCAGATGTTGACCTTCGATTCCATTTCCCATATCGCCTGTTGCGTCCCAAGCGTCACGTTCGTGATATGTCATAGTTACTAATCCTTAAGTTCAAGGTTGAATTTTGGCCGAATGGCCATGTGATCGGCTGCCTTGGTTCGTGCCAAGACAGCCGTTTTCGCGGGGCACGATGCTCCGGAAAATCGGGCTTGATATTTTTGGGTGGAGGCGCTATTTCCGAGGAATTGTTCGCCGCCAAAGCAAACAGCATCCCCGGACCCGGTTCGCGCCGCCGCGCTCGCCGGGTTCGGCGCGTCTGGAGTCATGATTCATCCGCTCTCCGCATTGCGTGGCGCGGAAGCCGCTTCCTGTTCGCGACGGGCATAAAAATCGCGCGGCGTTTCGATGACGATTGTTCGTGCGCCGATGTGGGTTACTTTTGGACCCTCGCCTTTGCGCTGGAGCTTGAAAAAGAGAGCAGGGCTGAATTTTGCCTCGAGGCACCATTCGGTGATGCCGAAGCAACCGGCGGTGCCGGAAGTGGGGAGGTCGGGCATGTCGCTTTCCGTAGTTTGATTGGACGCGACAGGCATAGCTACACAGATTTTCAGTCTTTTGGGAACTCTGATTTGCACTAGCCGGCTATTGCAATTTTTTCTTTCTTCGCGAGAGCAGGGAAGCAAATGCGCCTTCCGTTTTCCCCTTAGCATCAGGCAGATTCTCGACTTTGCGCCACGCCTCTTTTGCGGGTATGTTCGGATTATCCGCGAGAAGCTTGTCGATGGCGGCGGTCAGCCGTTTTTTCCGCGGCTTACCCGCGTGCTCACTTTGGGTTATACGGGTGACAGTGGCTTTAGCCGAAGCGGTATAAGTCGCCGAAACAGTGAAAAGGACAGTCCCCGTAATGAATTGGAAGAGTGCTGCGCGCCCAGCCGATGGGCGGTCCGAGTGATCGATAATGCTGACCAGGCCTCGCAGCCCGGTTTCCATGGCCTGCCTGCCAGCAGCACGCATTGGCCGGTTAAAAGGCGTTGGCGGCGTCAGCACCCCTAGCGCATTGTCCGGCCCCTTGTAGCCGGGCTTAATTTTGCCGGACGTTATCGCGTGATCGATTGTGGCCAATAGATTGTCGCAAAAATTTTCCACGTCTAGCGTGATCTCCGGCTTTCTCGTCACCGCGCGCTCCCGATCGGAACGATGTTCGTATCCTCTGCCGTGCCGAACGTTGGCGCGAATTTGCGGATGGTTTCGGCAATATAAGACGGCGCCAAATGACTATAATGCCGTTCGGTCATGCGCGTGTCGGCATGCCCTAGATTATGTGCAACGACGTTCAGCGGAACGCCGCTCATGACCAAATGCGACGCGGCCGTGTGCCGCAAAATATGAAATCCAGCCGCCGGTTCGATCCGCGCGGCCCGGCAAGCTTCAGCCATCAGCCGGATTTGATGCGAGGCGCCCCAGCTTGAGCCGCCCGCCGCATGGCTGAGCATCAAGGCACCCCCGGGCCGGCCCGCTGTCAGTGACTCGAAAAAGCGCTGGCCTTCATCGGTGAGGACAACATGCCGCGCCTTGCCGGACTTGCTTTGCCCAACAAAGACCGTGCCACTATCCGGGTTGAAATCGCCGGCGCGCAGACGGCCCAACTCGCCATAGCGGCAACCGGTATGCAACGCGGCAAGGACAAGATCGCGGAAATTCCCTTGCGCGGAATTGATCAGCCGGGTGACTTCATCTTTCGTGAAATAACGAAGCCGCGGCGCGTCTACCCCACGAAACGGCTGGACGGTGCGCCAGGGGACATCCGATGCAACCTTGCCATCGCGGAAGGCCTGATTTAACGCGGCTCTCAGGATCGTCAGGACGCGATTTGCACTCGCCCGGCTGGCGCGTATAGCATCACCGGCTTCAGGGGCGCCAGCGAGCCCCGTAAGCCATTGGGACAGCTTGTCCCGCGTCAGGTCCGCGACCAGCACACCGCCAAGCACTGGAACGATATGCAGCCGCGCCCGCCCGCGAGCGTCGATCAAGGATTTCGAGCCTTCATGATCGAGGCGAGCGAAATAGGTGTCGAGCGCTGCCGAAACCGTGAACGGCCCGCGCGCAGGCCCTTGCAACTTGGCAAGCGCTGCAACCTCGCGAGCGTGGCGCTGGGCTTGAAAGAAATCGAGCACATCGGAGCCATCGGCGGCGGAATGATCGTCCGCGGCGCCGATCGTCTCGACGCGATAGGTTTCCTTGCCAAGATACCGGCGCAAGACCCATTTGCCGCCGTTCAATCCCTTCCGATAACCAAGGTGCAATCCGGTATCGATCGCACGCCAGTAAGGCTTGCCGGAATGCTTGAGTTTGGCCCGCGCTGCCGGGCTATCTAGCTTGCGTTCCCTAACGGTTTTTGACACGGCGAAAACCCCCTTTGTCCAATGCTTGTCCAATATAGCGTCATAGAGTTTGGTGCACAAGCATAAAGTCAGAGAAAGTCAAGATTTGTAATATCAATGAGTTAGTGAAGCGCCATAGAGCTGGGTGAAGCGAGTTTCGGCCCTCTCACGGCGAAAACAGGGGTTCGAGTCCCCTAGGGAGCGCCAAGAGCGTGGCGCGGCCCGGCATGGGCGCGATGACGCAGCAAAAGAAAAGCGCCGGCCACTCAGCCAAATACTGCCAACATAATATGGCTCGGAGCGAGCAGCCGCCCTCGCCTTAACCGGAAAACACCGGCGTCGCGGGCACCTGACCGATCAACATGAATTGATCGTGCTGCGGGGACTCCCGAAGCCCAATTGTTGCCGGGCGAGACCATTTCGTATCTACTGTGGCCGCAGCAATCAAATAATATGCCGGATCGATGAAACTGGAGGAAGTACCTATGAAGGTCTCGATTTCCGCCATTACTTTGGCGGCCGCCCTCGCGATAGGCCTTACCTCGCCGGGATCTGCGCATCAGGAGACCGCCGGCAATTTGAAGATCGGCCATCCCTGGATTCACGAGGCGGCGGCGGACGCTCCCAGCACGTATGCCTGCATCATCGAGATCGAAAACGACGGCGACGAACCGGAGACTCTCTTAGGTGCGACCGTGGACGGAGCCGGCACCGGCGTCCTTTATCAAATCGAAAAAGACGGCAAATTTAGTTCGAAGATCGTCGAACATGGGCTGCTCATTAAGCCGCATGGCAGCATCGAACTGCCCCCGGACAAGTATCAGTTCAAGTTCGGCAAAGTCACCAAGGCCTTGACCGAGGATTCCATGGTCGATGGCACGCTTGTGTTCGAGAAGTGGGGCATATTGTTCAACGTGCCGATCCACTTCATGGTCGAACAGGACGACACGGCGCCCAAGGAAGAACCGGCGTCAGCGCAGTGACCGGGACCATCGCATAACAGGTCGCCGGCAAGCCATGCCGCGAGGCATTCAGGAATAAGTGCGCGGCTATATCAAGGCGTTCTCGGCGATCAGCCGTTTCGACCTTTTGAAGCAATGGGTCGTCCATCTCTTCAGCGACGAATCGCCTGACCACATCATGCGCTTGGGCCCCTCGGTGGAAAAAATGCGAACAATTGGCTTTGATCCGGTCGAAGTGCGCTTCCGCGAAGGCCTCAACGCCTCTTGACCGCCATAAAGCCGCTCGAGTGATCCGCACGGAAACGGAAATCGCAGCACAAAGCCGCAGCACTCGCGCAAAGAGCAGGCGCCCTTGAGGGCGAGGCGCGGTCACGCGGGTTGGCCTGGGCCTCCCAGGAACGCAGGAAGACAAAGGAAAACGCACCGGGCGTACTCCTAGCAAAATCATTGTACCGCATGTAAGCTGTCCCAGCTTGCACTAACCAAGGCGGCGAAATCTCCGATCCCCCTTGGAGCTAGTGGCCGTTGCGTGAAAGCGCTCACAGGTCACGGCGCAGTTTTGTTGGAGGATCACGGAGTGATGAATTAGGCTGTTATTGGGGGACTCATGGACGATCATCGTCGAGAGGCTCTACTTAAGGAATACGGCGAAGTCTCCAGTAACTTCCGAACGCTGACCGACGTAAGATTTAGGTTGTTGACCCTGTTGCCAATCGCTGCTGCGGCGGGGGCTCTGTTGAAAGGCGAAACTCTAGCTGCTGGAAGTTTCGCATTTAATCTTTTCGGGTTTGCCGCAACGATTGGGCTTATCACCTACAATGCGAGAAACGATCAACTCTATGACGAGCTTGTCGGGCGCGCAGCAGCGATCGAGCGCAGCCTTGGCTTGCCAGATGGCGCATTCGCCAATCGGCCCCGCCCTTGGCTGACAATTCATGTGCCTGCTGTTGACCGCAAGTGGAAGGTTGACCACCGCACTGGAGTTGCGGTCATCTACGGCGCTTCGGTCGCGCTTTGGCTATTTGGATTGCTGGCGCAAATGCTGGAATTCGTGCGTGGCACGTACTTTGCTTTCGGCTCCCAGCGCGCCGCGACTGCTGCCAACTCCAGTTGGGTATATATTGTTGCGCTTGCCCTCGCTATTCTAATCACCCTTTGGGTGGCTAAAGAGATCAAGATCCAAAGGACGAAGCGCCAAAAAGAATTGCGGTCTCTCGCAGCCCGTGCCGTTAATAAAGCACTCTCACTCAAATTGTCAGAAGCCGTGCAAAACAAATACTTTCTCTATCTGTGTGAGGAGCTGGCGAAAGAAAAAGAGGATACTATTAGAGCGCGCGCTTTGTTCTATGCAGCGATCGATCCTGAGTCTGTCGACCATTATTTGCCGCACGATTCTAGAGAACTGAAAGCAGCTCACCTCGTAGCGCTACTCACGGATTTGCCGCCCGGATGGCTCTTCGATTGCGCCACAAATCGAAGAGGTACGGTTTGATAAAGTGCACGACAGAGAATGCAATCAAGATAATCCAGGATGATCGATCATCTCCGGCATATCAAAAGCTCAGACTTGCCAGTGAGGATTCTGCATGAACAAGGTTTTCCCCGATGCGCACTCGGCCCTGGCCGGCACTCTCAAGGACGGAATGACCCTCATGTCCGGGGGATTTGGGCTTTGCGGCATCCCGCAAATTCTGATCGCGGCCATTCGCGATCTTGGGGTCAAGGATTTGACCGTGATCTCGAACAACGCGGGCGTCGATGGTGCGGGCCTGGGGCTCCTGCTCGAGACACGGCAGATCAGGAAGATGATTTCGTCTTATGTCGGCGAGAACAAGCTCTTCGAGCGGCAATATCTTTCCGGCGAACTCGAGCTCGAATTCAATCCGCAAGGCACCCTGGCGGAGCGAATCCGGGCAGGCGGCGCGGGCATCCCGGCGTTTTTCACCAAGACCGGCGTTGGGACCATCATAGCCGATGGGAAGGAGCTGCGCGACTTCGACGGCGCGACCTATGTCATGGAGCGCGGACTCGTCGCCGATGTCTCAATCGTCCACGCATATAAAGGCGACACGGAAGGCAATCTTGTCTATCGCAAGACGGCGCGCAACTTCAATCCGATGATGGCCACCGCCGGCAAGGTGACGGTCGCGGAGGTCGAGCATCTCGCCGCGGCGGGAGAAATCGAGTCCGATGCGATCCATACGCCGGGCATTTTCGTCCAGCGCATCGTGCATGCGCCGAACGCCGCCAAACCGATCGAAAAGCGTACAACCCGTCCGCGCATCGCCGCTTAAGGAGACACTCGCAATGGCCTGGACCAGGGATCAGATGGCGGCGCGCGCGGCCACGGAATTGCGCGATGGATTTTATGTCAATCTCGGGATCGGCATTCCAACGCTCGTGTCGAATTTCATCCCACCCGGCATGAATGTGCAATTGCAGAGCGAGAACGGCATGCTCGGCATGGGACCGTTTCCCTTCGAGGGGGAGGAAGACGCCGACCTCATCAATGCCGGCAAACAGACGGTCACCGAACTCCAAACGACAAGCTATTTCTCTTCCGCCGATAGTTTCGGCATGATTCGCGGCGGACATATCGATCTTGCGATCCTCGGCGCGATGGAAGTCACCGAACGCGGCGATCTCGCCAATTGGATGATCCCCGGCAAGATGGTGAAAGGCATGGGCGGGGCGATGGACCTCGTCGCCGGCGTCAAACGAGTCGTGGTGGTCATGGAACACACGGCGAAGGGACAACCAAAGCTCCTGCATCATTGCACCTTGCCGCTGACCGGCACGGCGGTCATCGACCTCGTGATCACCGACCTCGCGGTTTTTTCGATCGACAAGGCGGGAGGCACGGGCATGACCCTCATCGAGCTCGCCGATGGCGTTACGCTCGACGAGATCAAGGACAGGACCGAAGCGAGTTTTAAGGTGGCGCCGGACCTCAAGACCAAGGCGGCCTGAAACCTTGCGCGATTCCGATTGAAGCGACCATGGCAAAAAGAACTCACGGATCCGAGAACTTCTCGTTGGTGAACGGACGCTCCGGACCGTCGCTCAGCGTTGGCTACGCCGAGAATCGGCTTGCAAGCAGGATTCCGCAATTGGCGACTCTACTTCTTCTTCCAGCTGATGTCGCAGAGCATATCCGAATGGATGTTCAGACTGATATTGGTCATAT
>DASYNQ010000217.1:0-4269 GCA_036008425.1 Methylocella sp.
TCGGGCGAAAACATGGCCGCAGTTTACAGCGATTTTCTGTTCCGGGACATTGGCAAAGAGCATCTTCAAGCGCACTGGGGTCCGGTCCGGCTTGAACGACAATTAGGCACTATCTCGTCAGCGGAAGCAACGGGAGAACCCGCGTTTCCGGCGCGTTTTATCCCATCAACCTTGTAATTTATACCAAGTCTCGTTGATCATAACCGATAAGCCCACTTTCTTGATCCGATGGGCCGCCGGAACTTTTGAACGAGCGTTGGCGGGAACCCATCCAATTCGGAATCTGCGCGGCCGTAACATTCGTCACCCCGATCTCGGTCTTGGCGGAACGATTGTATATGGACCAGGCAATCGCTATAAGGGCCGCGGCTTGAGATTTGGGAGTCGCGCAAGTGCCTATCGAGGAGGTTGAAGGCGGCTACAAACCGTCCGGAGACGAAGCCTTTATGAACGAGCGCCAGAGGGATTATTTCCGGCGCAAATTGATTGCCTGGAAAGAAGATATCCTGCGCGAGAGCCAGGAAACCCTCGTCGTATTGCAGAGAGAGAGTGAGAACCATCCCGATCTCGCCGATCGCGCCTCTTCCGAGACCGGCCGGTCCATCGAATTGCGGGCACGCGACCGGCAACGCAAGCTGATCGCAAAGATCGACGCGGCGTTGGAACGGCTTGACGATGGCACGTATGGCTATTGCGAAGAAACCGGCGAGCCTATCGGCCTGAAGCGGCTCGATGCGCGGCCGATTGCAACCCTTTCGGTGGAGGCGCAGGAACGCCACGAACGTCGCGAACGGACCCACCGCGAGAGCTGACTCAAAGCTATTTTGGGGCCGCACGATCGCGACGGCATCGCGGCCGCCGGCTTTTGGCAACAAACCGGCTTTCGGCTAACCTTTGTTGACCCGCCGCGCCAACTTACTTTAGAGCGCGTCCCGATCAGATGGAATCATTTGATCGACAAGGACGCAGCTCAAAAGCAAAGAGGTGGCATGTTGGAATCGAAAAAGGCGAGCAACTTTTTTGAACGACATGCGTTAGGGCCTGTTGACATTCATTTGAGGGAGAACCGGTTTGCCGCGAGATGGATCATGGCCGGGTCGCTTTCGTCGGTTTTTTCGTAGCGGGTGGCGATGCGCCGGAACTGGTTACGATCGCAAAAGAAGTGTTCGGGAGATGACGCCATTTCGAGATGACGCCATTTGGAGAGACCATTTGGAGATGTCCAAATCGCCGGAAATCTGGCGGGCACGGCCGGCCTTCGGCGGGATGATGGCGCTGGCGCGCCGCCAATCATTGGCGAAGGCCGTGTCGCCTCGCAGAGCGTCGCATGCGACTCGATCCATGGCGCGACTCCGACGCTGGCGTGGCGCTGGCCGGGCGGAAGAACGAAGCCTGCGAGATTGCCGAGCACGTCACATTGCATCTTGGTGGTCAGGTCACGCGTCCTTCGGGCCGGCTTAGGATGCGGGCCACCCTTTTGCGCCGGTGCCGTGTTGGGGGACCAGGACGATCGTGATGATCGCGTATTCGAAATCCGGGTCACCGGATAAGAGCCTCGAAGAGACCGTCGAACACGCCCTTTAAAGTCCGGCGGCGGAAGTGCCGGACGACAGGATTCTAAAGCCCGAATGGGCGGGAAGATCGCGCCAGGGTGCACCCGTGCGGGCGATCCGGAGCACGGCTTCGCGGAAGAGTCAGTTGTCGGGCGCCGGTCGTCCGGGGTCCCCGGGCTTGCCGGCAAGGAAGGAGCAATCCGCTCCCATTGCGAGTCCTTCACCACTTTGCGAAGCAAGGCTGACCTTTATTTTTTCAGCCTTGACTCAAATTTCGCAGCAAACGGGAATCCCCCTCAAACAACAGTGTGTCCACAGGCCCTAGCGCGGCGCGCGACCAAGCAGTCGCGCCATTTCTTCCTCGAGCGTAACGGCTCCGTCTTGCGCCGGATCGGCCGCCGAATCCTCCGAGATTAGACGACTGGCGGTGACAAGCGGAGCCGCTGATCCCGCGGATTGCGGCGCGGGCGCGGAGGAAAATTCCGTCCGCCTTGCCACGTCAACCGCCGGGGACGTTGGGATCTCCTCAAAGCCGGGAAGCGAGCTTGGGGCCAGTGCGTCCGCGGGCGAGGTTTCGGATGTGCCTGATGGGTCCGGTTTGGCGGCGGTCCCTTCCACCTGGCGCAGCGCGGGGGGCCGCAAAAAAGGAGTGGCGACAGGCGCGCGCGCAAATCCTTTGGTGGGAGCGGTTCCAAGCTCGGGTTTTTGCGGCTGACCGGCGCCGCCGCGGAGTGGCTCGTGGGGATTCGATGTTCCTTGGCCAGACGGAGGGACGGGCGGCGGCATGCGCCTTGGTGGCAGAGGAAAAACGGGCCTCCTTGGCGTGGGTAAAACGATCGGTGGCGCGGAATCGCGCCCGGATTCCTCGATGGGGACGGCGGCCGACAACCCGGTCTCCCACTCCAACCCGGCGGCGGGAGGAAACGCCATTTTGCGCTGTGGAGTATTCGGCGGTGGCGCTTCCGCCGGAGAAGGCCAAGAAGTTCCTGCCGGCAAAGGCGGCGCATCCCGCAACTCCTTGTCGCGAATTCTCGCCTCGCGAAGGTCGCGCGTGTCGCGGCTCTCGGCGCGGATAATATCCGACTCGATCACGACGTCGTTGGGTCCACCGATCATCAGCAGATGTTCGACATTGTCGCGTCGAATAATAACGAGCTGGCGCTGCCGGTCGAGGTCGAAGGCATCGACGGTCCCAAGCCGCGGCAGCCGGGCCCTTCCATTACGTGGCAACCGAACCCGGCGTCGAAAGACGAAGCGGAAAATAAAGGACAACAGACCAGCGGCGGCGAGGAACGCGATCGCCGCGGCGGCAAGGGTGAGACTCTTGCTCGTGAAAAAACCTTCATTCAAGCCTGGCATCTGGTGACTCATTTGAAGAAAACTGCGGCGGACGTTTGTTCAGTGTAGCATGTTCCAAACCGCCATGCCGTGCAGGCTAGCAAATAGTTAACGAAATTCATCAAAATTCATCAAAATATCGATTCGCGTGAGCTACCGCGCTATCGTCCTGGCGACGAAAAATTACCGGGACCTTCCGGGCGGGCAGGATCGGCACCGAGACCCATGCGGCCGCGGGTCCCGGAATAACCATAGCGGAACCGGTCCCATTCCTGGACAGAGCGGCCTTGCGCGATCCAGCCAGGAGGCGGATTTGGCGGCGGCCCGTATTCGTCATAAGAGGTTTGCGCGATGGCGCCCCCGGAAGTTAACATCGAGATGGTTGTGCTGGCGAGCAACTTGCCGATTGATTGCATTGACTTCTCCATACCGGGCGGCTCGGCTCGAGACGAGACCGCTGTTGCGATTTTACTTTCTAAATATCAACGCGCCAAAATAGTCGAAGTTCACCGGCAAGGCCCGGCTATTATACCAAGCTTAAGTTGGACCAATTGGCGGCGAATGCGCGAAATACCGCGTCGAGCGAAGCCGTGCCTTTGTACCATTTCCAAACACAATGGGATTCCCCGGAGGAGGAGGCGGCGAGTTGTCCATGGGGTTCAAACATAGTTACTTCCTTGCACCGGGTGAAACTTTATGAGCGAGCAGCCCGCCGCCGTCCGCGAAACCGGACGCATTGGCAACCCAGTCTTGATCTTGGCTTTTGCCCTGCTTTTGGCGGGCGCCATCGCGGCTTTTTCCTTCTTGCCCAATGACGAAGGCACCACCCTCGCAATCTTGGTGCTCGCCCTCTTCGCGGTTGCCGGTATTTGCGCTTCCTTTGCCTTTGCGGCGGGGCTCCTTGAGTTTTCCGGACAAGCGTCGAAGAACGACGTCACCAAACTCATTTGCGACGGAAATACCGAAGGGCTGATCGTGACCGGTGCCGGCGGCAAGATCATTTACGCGAACGACGCCTATTTGACATTGGCGGGGGCACGCGGCCTCGCGGACCTGCGCGCGGTGGAACGGCTATTTTCCGGATCGCCGGAGATTTCCGAGGCCATCTACCGGCTCGCCCAAGCCGCGCGCGAGCGCAAGAGCGCCACCGAGGAATTGCGCTTGTCTCCGCCGCTCGGCGGCGCCGGCGGGATCGGCTGGTACAAGATCAAGGTCAGGCCGCTTAAATTGGCGAGCACCAGGCGCGCCAGCCTGTGGTCCGTCGCGGATGTAACGCGCGAACGGGAAAAACAGGAAAAGGTTTTTCAGGAATTGCGGCAGGCCATCGATTTTTTAGACCACGCGCCAGCCGGATTTTTTTCCTGCGGCCGGAACGGCG
>DASYNQ010000218.1:0-6001 GCA_036008425.1 Methylocella sp.
CCCGCTACCTCCTCGACATTACCGAGCAGCTCGACGGCGACACCGTGCTGTTCAAGCTTGCCGACCCCGGTTCGCCGACTCTTGTGCAAGACCGCGATGGCGCGGCCGCTCTTTATGTGTTGATGCCGATGCGGGTCTGAGCCGTCCGCATTTTTTCTTCGCCGGTCCGAAAAAAGAAAAGCAAAATACTCACCAATCGCCTTTGCCGGCCCTGATTTTTGCCGGTCAGGCGCATATGCCGACGGCGAGGATGGCGTCTTCCGGCCGGGACGAGACAATGCCCAAGATCAATGGAAATCAGATTACGCCCGACACCGTCATCGATCATGATGGTGGCCTCGGATTAGACGGGCAGACCGACGCGACCCCATGATCAGATCCGCGCTCATGAACGTGATGACCGCCGCCGCCCTCAAGGCCGGGCGCGGCTTGAAGCGCGATTTTGGCGAGGTGGAAAACCTGCAAGTCTCGGTGAAGGGACCGGGGGATTTCGTCACCGCAGCCGATCGCAAGGCCGAAAAAATTCTCCATGACGAATTAGAAATGGCCCGGCCGGGCTACGGCTTCGTCCTCGAGGAAAGCGGCCGGGTCGACGGCACTGACAAAAGCCATTCCTGGTTCATCGACCCGCTCGATGGAACGACCAATTTCCTGCATGGTTTGCCGGTCTTCGCGATCTCGATCGCTCTCGCGCGCGATGGCCAGATCGTCGCGGGGCTCGTCCATAATCCGGCAACTGGCGACATGTTCATCGCCCAGAAAGGGCAAGGCGCCTACCAAAACAACCGGCGGCTGCGCGTCGCCGCGCGGCGCGACATGGCCGATTCACTGATCGGCTGCGGCATACCGCATCTCGGCAAGGCCAAGGAACATCCGCGCTTCGCGGCCGATCTCGCCGCAGTCATGGCGAAGGCCGGTAATCTTCGTCGCCTCGGCGCGGCCGCCCTCGATCTTTGCTTTGTTGCTGCTGGATTTTACGACGGCTTTTGGGAGCGTAATTTGCAAGCCTGGGATATCGCCGCTGGAATTATTATCGTGAAGGAGGCGGGAGGCTTCGTGACCGACGCGGACGGCGGCGCCGAGATGCTGGCCAAAGGGTCCGTTTGCGCCGGCAATGAGGCTATCCATCGCGATTTGTTGAACCTGATCCGCACGTGACCATCGGCTGAAGCACCAGTGGCTTAGCGCGCGTTCTGAAAAAGTTGCTCGACTTTTTCGATAAGGTCATGCTCCAACTCTTTGAATTTGGCGAGTCCTTTTCCATCATGTGATTGCACGTGTAGGGCAAGCGCTCTCGTTCGATGCGATTTGACAAACTGGCTTGCCACCCACGCTTCAATTGCGTATCGGATGTGCGCGCTTTTGAGCCAAACCCGCCAGCCCGGGATAGAGCGGAGTCTTCGTGTTTCTAACCCATATTCAACCGCTCGTCGCGCAGCACGGCTATTGGTTCGTCTTCCTCATCGTCATGCTGGAGAGCGCGGGCGTTCCTCTGCCGGGAGAAACCGTTCTGGTTCTGGCCTCCATTTATACCGGTGCCACCGGTCAGCTTAACCTGTCCCTTGTCATCGCCTGCGCGGCGGCGGGCGCGATCACCGGCGACAATATCGGTTTCTGGGTCGGCCGGACATGGGGTGCGAAATTCCTTCTGCGCTACGGCAAATTTATTCACCTCCCGGAAGAAAGGCTCATCCTCGGGCAATATCTCTTCGAAAAGCACGGCGGGAAGATCGTTTTTTTCGGCCGTTTTTTTGCTTTCCTGCGCGTTCTCGCGGCGCTGCTCGCGGGAGCGAACAAATATCGATGGCCGCCATTTTTGTTCTTCAATGCGGCCGGAGGCATCATTTGGGCGCTTGTGTTCGGAATAGGCGCCTTTGTGTTTGGCGATTCGATTCATCGCGTTAGTGGCCCGCTTGGGGTCATCGCGCTTGCCGGTGTCGTCGTTGGCGCGATCGCTGTCACGTACATCGTTCGCCGCGAGGAAAGGAAGATGGAGAAAAAGCTCTCAAGAAGCGATGTGGATCTTCGCACGCTCTCATGACAAGGGCGCCTGTGCCCATCCTCGGCGGCAGGTCATCGAAACTATCGTTTTTTCCTAAAGAAACCGTTTGACGGCTGCGGCGACCCGCCGGCCGGCCCGATAGCCGCAAAGACGAGGGTTTTTGGCGACCGCCGCCCGACCGCGCATGTTGCAGAAATTAAGTTTGGTACGATCCGCGGAAAGCGTGAGTTCTCAGGACCGCTCCAGGCGCGCAATGAGGCTCGATAAATCCCACCGCGCGCCGCCCATCGTTTGAATCTCGGCGTAAAATTGATCGACCAGGGCCGCGACGGGAAGGGTTGCGCCATTGCGGCGCGCTTCCTCCAAACAGAGCGCGAGATCCTTGCGCATCCAATTCACCGCGAAGCCGAAGTCGAATTCCCCCGCGCTCATGGTTTTGTGGCGGGTGTCCATGTGCCACGATTGCGCCGCGCCTTTGCTGATGATTTCGACGGCGGTACCCGGATCGAGTCCCGCGCGCTTGGCGAAATGGAGACCCTCGGCCAGAGCCTGAACGAGCCCGGCGATGCAGATCTGATTGACCATTTTGGTGAGCTGCCCCGCCCCCGGAGGCCCCATCAGCCGGCAGGCCATGGCATAGGAAGAGATGACCCCTTCGGCTCTCGTGTAATCGTCCGGTGCGCCACCGCACATGACGCTGAGGGCGCCTGCTTCGGCGCCGGCCTGGCCGCCGGATACCGGGGCGTCGACGAAGCCAAATCCTTGGGCTTTTGCAATCGCGTTGAGTTCGCGCGCGACGACCGCCGAGGCGGTTGTGTGATCGACGAAGACCGCCGATTTTTCGAGGGTCTCGAAGGCGCCCTCCGCGCCGGTCGTCACGGCGCGCAGATCGTCGTCGTTTCCGACACAGGCAAAGACAAACTCCTGGCCCTTCGCGGCCTCGCTGGGGGCCGGCGCGCCGCGGCCGCGAAATTCTTCGACCCATTTCTCCGCCCGCGCGGGCGTGCGATTGTAAACCGTGACGTCATGACCCTTCGTCTTGAGGTGTCCAGCCATGGGATAGCCCATGACGCCGAGGCCGAGGAACGCGACTTTTGCCATGGGATCCTTTCCGCGCGATTCTCATCTAAGGAGGATCGCGGCTAATCGATCTTAAAGGCGAAATATTTGGCTGTGATCTTGGCAAATGTGCCATCCGCCACGCAAGAGTTCAGGGCCTTTTCGAACATGGCTTTAAGGGCCGTGTCCTCCTTGCGAAGACCGATGCCGATCCCATCGCCGAAATAAGCCGGATCGCGCGGCACGTCCGCGTTGAGGACGCAGCATTGCGCTTCCTTGCGCGTTTTCATGAATTCGGCGATGGCGTCCTTGTCGCCGATGACGGCGTCGAGCCGCCCTTCGGCGAGATCGAGGATGGCTTCCTCGAGCGTCGCGTAGGGGCGGATCTCCGATTGCTTGTAGACATCGTCGAGATAGGCCTCATGGGTGCCACCTGCCTCGACGCCAATCGCTTTGCCAACGAGGCCCGCCGGACTCGTATCCAGGGTGGCTCGCTGCTTTAGGGTCATGAAAGCGGAAGGCATGCGGATGTAAGGTTTGGTGAACGTGATTTCTTTGCGGGCTTCCCCGGTGATTTCCATCGCCGCCATGATCGCATCGTAGCGATGCCCGAGAAGGCCGGGAATAAGCCCGTCCCAATCCTGCGCGATAAAGCCGCAGGAGACCTTCATGCGGGCGCATAAATCGCGCGCTAGGTCGATTTCGAAACCGGCAAGTTTGTTGTTTTCGAGATAGTTGTAGGGAGGGCGTGCGCCTTCGCTCGCTATCCTAACCGTTCGCCATCCGTTTCGGGAAGCGTCCACGGCGAGGCAGCCAAGCGGCCAAACGAGGTTCACAATCAAGCAAGCCGCAAAGCAGAGCGCCAACAGCCAGGCGGTTCGCACGCGGCCGTTGTGAACGCTGAAGAACAATGCCCCTCTCCTTGCGGTCGCATTGGGAAGACCCATTTGGTCGAGGTGATCGACGTAACTGTTGGTTGGCTAACCGGGCGCTTATATCCGATCGCGGGTTGCAGAATTAAGGCAAGTCTCTGTCCAGCTTTTCAAGGGATGGATAGCGGGCGTTGCTTTCTGGCAAGCGGCGAGCAGGGCATGCCTTCCGGCCGCGGGGAGGCGAGCTTGACCCAACTAAAAACGGGCGCCTACGAACCACCGGGGCTTACCGCGGCGCAGGGGTTGCCGGGTCATGCGCAAAGGTGCGAGTTTCAGGCGCGCGTTGCTAGCGCTAGCGCTCGTCGCCGTAACGATCCAGACGCAGGCGCGATCGTCCTGGAAAATCGACCCGTCCCAAACGCATGTGCTATTTTGGGTTGACGCGATTGGCTGGCCGAGAACGACCGGCGAGTTCAAATCATTCGAGGGCCGCATCGATATCGACTTTGATAGGCCATCCCGGAGCCGGGTGGGCTTTAGGGTCGCGGCAAAATCCGTCGACGTCAACTCCGCGACCTTGGATGATTATTTGCGCAGCGAGGTCTTTCTCAACGTGGCGAGATTCCCGAGTATGGGCTTCGTGTCGTCCGGCGTCGAAAAACGTGATGAGCACCACGCGCAGGTAACCGGCGATCTGACCATGCTCGGCGTAACGAGGCCGATCAGCCTGGACGTAGAGGTCGCTCGCGAACTTGCGGGGCCCAATCAGCGGGTCGGCTTCAAGGCAACCGGCGTCATCAATCGTCTGGATTTCGGCATGAACTCGGGTTATCCGCTGATCAGCGATGCGATTCATCTGACCGTTACCACGGAAGCCTCCGCGGAGCCATGATGCTGCGCAACACCCGCGAGAGCTGGGGCGGCGTGGCCAAGACCCTGCACTGGAGCGCCGCGGCTGCTGTTTTTGCGATGCTTGGCCTTGGTCTAACCATGGTGCACGGCGGTCTTGGCGCCGCGCAAAATTCGAAGCCTACCAACTGCATATGTCGACCGGCTTCCTCGTCCTGGCGATGATGCTGGTGCGCGGCCTATGGCGCATCGCAAATCCCCCGCCGGCGCCCCCGGCGGGGCCAAGGCCTTGGGAACGGCGGCTCGCGCTTGCTCTGCACCGCGGCTTTTATGTCCTCATTCTGAGTATGATCGCATCGGGCTGGATCATGGTCTCGGCGTCGCCGCTGCCGCTTCCAGCGCACGTTCCCGGCGGCTTCGTCGTGCCCAATCTCACCGGCCCGAATGCGCTGCTGGAGGCGCGGACGAAATTCGTCCATGAAGTCGTATCAAAGCTTCTGATCGCGGCGATTGGGTTGCATGTCGCGGCCGCGCTAAAACACCATTTTGCCGATAGAGACACGGTTCTCCTGCGCATGCTGCCATTTCATCATGGTGACAAACGCCCATGATGACAACCTCGGCATGTTCGCGATTCCATTCAGCGTGAACATGAATGAGTCTGGACAGATTGGCGCGGGGCTTGCTCTGGAAACACGATATCGCACGATCGATTGAACAGACCACTGGGAAGGCCTATATAATTGTCCGCGATGCGGCAAATGGAGCGTGCCTCGGAATGGTCAGCGATCAAGACGTTCTCGCCGCGCTGCAATCGGTTCCGGGTCCCGATGGCAAAACGCCGCTGCCGGGGTCGGGCGCGCTCTCCGGTCTCTCGATCAAGGATGGAAAGGTCTATTTGTCGATCGCGATCGATCCGCGCCAATCGGCGGCGCTCGAGCCAATGCGTGCCGCCGCCGAGGCCGCGGTCAAGAAATTAACGGGCGTCGCCAACGCGCTGGTCAGCCTGACCTCTGAAAAGCAGGCGCCGCCCAAGCCCTCCCCGCCGAAGCCCGCGCCACCGCGCGGCATTGCCATTCCGGGGATTTCCAACATCATCGCCGTCGCCTCGGGCAAGGGAGGCGTCGGCAAGTCCACGACCTGCGTCAACCTCGCGCTTGGGCTTGCCTCGCTCGGCTGGCGGGTGGGCGTCCTCGATGCCGATATATACGGTCCGTCG
>DASYNQ010000219.1:0-4794 GCA_036008425.1 Methylocella sp.
ACGCCGTGAACCTGAAACAGCCTCTTGCCCAAATCCAAGCCAATGGTTGTAACCTGCATGTGGATGGCTCCCTTTGTTGGACTGCAACAGCCCACCTTGGCACACCGATGCCGTTCGGGGGCCATCCACCCCATCAAGTCCGGGCAGGACGATATCCAATCGCCTCGTCTACCCCGGACAGCCCTGCCGTGCGGAGGGAGGGTTCAGTTGGGGACCGGGGTAACGGGCGAATTTTTACTGCCCCACGGCGGCGCGTTCGCGGTTGAGCGCCAAGAGCCGCGCCAATGCCTCCTCCTCGCCGATCTCGGCGGGCCAGCCATAAGCCGCCGCCACCGCGCTATCGAGGTCGCGATGCGCGTTGTCGAGCCAGACCGGCCGCTCGTTGTAAAGATTGCTTAATGCGTTACAAGCAGAGTTGCCATTGAGAATTTTACGCGGGACAAATGGTGGTCGGCCGTCCATCATCCGCCTTGCGTACAACCCACGGTAGCCGAGAATAAGTATGCCGACGAGAGCGAAGAAGCCAAATGCCAGTCCGGCAACACCGTTTCCAACGGCGCCCGATACCCTGCATCGAGAAGGGAACTGGCTTTGGATACCGCTTCGCGGCGAATGGCGAGAGGTGTCCGCGAAGCCTGAAGAAGTCGTTCGGCAGAGCTTCATTCGCCACCTTATCGATCACTACGGTTACAGCCTGGTCCAGATGGACCAAGAGCGGCGCACGATGCATGGGCATAAAAGCCCCCGCGCCGATGTCGTCATTTGGGAGACGCCAGAAGTAAAGGCCAAAGGTCAGAAGCCGGTTCTCGTCATCGAATGCAAGGCCGAAAGCGTCGATATCAATCTGAACGACTACTACCAAGGCGAGAGCTACACGCGCGCCGTTGGTTGCGAGTTCTTCATTGCCCACAACACACGGTTTACGGCCATCTTCAAGCTTGTCCCGGCGGTGCCGGGCGACTTCGTGCAGATCAACGAAATCCCGAAGGCGGCCGATTGGGGTGACGCAAAGCGGATAGAGGAAATCAAGAGCAAGCTGCGCGTTTTCAATCGTCGCGAATTCCAGGACCTGCTGTTCAAATGTCATTCCATCTTGCGCGACGTGCACAAGATGGAGCCGGGGCGGGCCTTCGATACGATTTCAAAAATCCTGTTTGTCAAAATGTATGTCGAGCGTTCAGGGCTGCACGGGACGTTTTCCGTTGATTATCTCGACCGTCGTGGTGCCATCCGCTTGCCAACGGACCCCCTCGTCCACGACGGCCTTTTCGATCAGACAAAGAATTATTATAAGGCTGATGAGCTTTTTATAGCGAACGACCGGTTGGAAATCTCCGAAGACACGTTCCGCCGAATCGTCAAGGAGCTGGAACGCTTCGATCTTTCCAAGACCGGTGACGATATCAAAGGCTTGGCTTTCGAGCGATTCCTTGGCAACACGTTCCGTGGGGAATTGGGGCAGTTTTTCACGCCGCGCCCGCTCGTTGACTTCATGGTCAATCTACTGGACCCGCGGGAGGGCGAGTCGATCTGCGATCCCGCGGCTGGGTCGGGCGGGTTCCTCATTCGCGCATTCGAGCATGTGCGCGATCAAATTGGAGCAGCGGTGCAGGCAGAGAAGGACAAGGCACGAGCGGAAATCGAAGCCAAGGGTCTGAACCCGGACGAAGAGGAGCAGGAAATCGACGAAGCGTTCGCCCGCTTCAACAATGAGTTACTACCGTCTGACGAGAACAATCAGCCCGTCGAAACCCGTGTTGGAAGGCTCGCTTGGCAGTGCATCTTCGGCTGCGACGCTGAACCGCGTGCTGCGCGTACCGCGAAGATGAACATGATCATGCATGGTGATGGGCACGGCGGGATCCACTACCACGACGGGCTTGTAGACGTTAACGGCATCTTCCCCGGTCGCTTTGATGTCGTGATGACCAATCCGCCGTTTGGCTCCAATGTCGGCAGTGACCAGAAAGTCGGCGGGAGCGACGAAACGCGGGTCCACAACGACTCGGCCTATCGCGACCGCTGCGAACAGCGCTACGGCGCGGCATGGCGTGAAAGCCAAGAGCGGATGATTGCCGCCGCGACCGCGAAGACGAACATCCTCGACCTGTTTGAGATCGGCCGCGGCAAGGCCAACCGCGCCACGGAAATCGTGTTCGTGGAGCGCTGCCTAAAACTGTTGAAGCCCGGTGGCCGTCTCGGCATCGTCTTGCCGGACGGCAATTTGAATAACCCGTCGCTGACCTGGCTGCGCCGCTGGTGCGAGGGCAAGGCCAAAATCCTTGTCATCGTCAGCTTGCCGGCAGAGACGTTCCGCTCCGCCGATGCCACGGTTAAGGCGTCGCTGGTCTTCCTGCAGCGGTTCACCGACGAAGACCAGACGGCGTGGGATGCCGCTTGGGCTGCGGCGAAGGCCGAACACGATGCCGCGTTCGATGCCGAGCGCGACGCACTCTGCACGGCTTACGGCGCGCGCATCGTCTCGGGTGACGACAAGGACGTCGCCCGCATCATCGCCGACATGGCGGCAATCGGGCTTACGCGGGTTCCTGCCGCGTGGTATTCGGCCGATCCGCCGGCCTACCCGAAGGGTATCAGCGCAACCCGGTTGCGCAAGCCCGCATGGCAGGACGACGCCGCGGACCGCAGGCGGGCGGCGGCGCTGCGGGAGGCGTACAACGCCGCCTTCACGGAGCCGGCGACCGCGGCCGGCGCATTGACCCGCGAGCTGCAAGCCGCCCTGCGGGCGCTGGACGAACGGCACAACGCCGCGCTATGGGCGACTGTGCGCGAGACGTTCGATTACCCGATCTTCGTCGCCGCCCCGAAAGCGGTGGGCATCACTTCGACCGGCGAAACCGGCGAGAATGTGCCGAACGATCTGCCCGCCCTTCTCGACGCCTACCGCCGCTTCCGCGTCTGGACGGCATCGGGAGCCAACCCGCGGGAAACCCCGGATTTTCGCCTGCCCTCCGCTGCTTGATCCGGCAGTGGAGGGCCTTTGAACCTTGGATCGCCAACGAGGATGCCGAGTTCCGGCATTCGCACCACGCATTGATGCCGTTGCGCAAGGTCGTTTGTCCGCGCCGCGAGGCGGTCGTCGTCAATGGTGAGTTTGGCGATTGGTTGCCGATCACCGTGCATTTGGACGGCGAAATTTCGGTTCGCGCCCGATCGGCACCTTACAAGGGGGCGATGTTCGCGGCGTATCCCGGCGATATCGTGTTCTCCAAAATCGACGCACGCAGCGGCGCAATCGGGATGCTGCCGGCGACCATCGCAAAGGCGGCAGTCACAGCCGAGTTTCCTGTTTTTGTCGGCAACTCCGAAAAGCTCGACAGCAATTTTGTTCAACGGGTTCTCAGAACCAGCGGCTTTCTAACGGCGCTTCGTTCCAAGGCGACCGGCACTAGCGGTCGCAAGCGGATTACGCCCGAGGCGTTCCTCGATCTTCGCGTACCGCTGCCGGCGCTTGACGAACAGCGGGCGATTGTCGCGGCCTACGATGCGGCGATGGCGGACGCGGCAGCGAAGGAATGCGCAGCCGACGCGGCGGAAGCGCAGGCGATGGCTGATTTCGAGGCGGCGCTTGGCTTCGCCCCGCCTGTTTCCTTGCCGGATCGCCCGGTTTTCGTCGCTTCCTTCAAGGATTTCGACCGTTGGAGCCACGAAGGCGTGCTTCGTTCCGTCTTGAAAGCGGGCGATCCGGCACCCGCCTTCCCGCTATTGCCGCTCGGTAGCATCGGAAAGGTCCGCTATGGTCTACAAAAATTCCCCGGCAACCGCCCCGGTTTGCACGCGCGCCCATATCTCCGCGTCGCTAACGTACAACGCAACCGGCTCGACGTTGGGGTGATGAAGACCATCAATGTCCCCGATGCTGAGATGCCGCGATACCGCCTTGAGATTGGCGACGTTCTGTTGTGCGAGGGGAACAGCGCCGATCTGGTAGGCAGGGGCGCGATCTGGCGCGGCGAAATTCCTGACTGTGTGCATCAAAACCATGTCCTTCGCGTCCGGTTGGACCCGATAAAGGCCATGCCAGAATTCGTCCTGGCCGTGATCAATTCCAGCTACGGACAAGCCTACTTCCGCAGCAAGGCCAAGCAGACAACCAACCTGGCGTCCATCAACAGCAAGGAAGTCGCCGCCTTTCCGTTCCCTCTCGTACCGCTCATCGATCAACTCAAAATGGTCCAGACGTTCGAACTGGAGCAAGCCACGGCAAAGAGCTTGAGGGCGGAGGTTGCCACCATCCGCGCCGCTGCCCGTGCCGCACTCGAGGATGCCGTATATAGCGTCGAGCCGGAGAAAGGCGGCGATATCGAGCAAACCCGCAACGTCGCTGGCGCGATATCGGGTGGACGCGCATAGGAAACGAGCTGACCAGGATGCTCGCGCGGGTGGGGGGCGGCGACGCTGCCATGGAAGGATTTGACCGCGGCGACATTGGCCGAATTGCGGTTCGATTCGATCGCCGGCTGGCTGCCGCAGGATGAGGCGGCGGCGTTGCGTGCCGAATTTCATCGCGAGCTCGACCGGCTTTATGCGGCGCTCGACGCAGCCCGCGCTGCGGAGTAGCGGGGCGGAGGCGCCGGTGGCGCCTCCGTCGCCGACCCTGATTACCGCACCGGCGGCAGGCTTTTGGGATCGCCGGTGTTGATGCAGGTCGGGTGGCCGAAACCGCTGGGGCTCGTGCTCAATGTTCCGGCCGGGTTCAAAAGCCCGCCATTGGACGCGGGCGCGATGTCGAAAATTATGTTGTCGGGCCGCTGCGCGTCGCCGCTGACGCCG
>DASYNQ010000220.1:0-6714 GCA_036008425.1 Methylocella sp.
GTTGACCCGCTTTACGGGCACGCCGGAGAACAAGGCGGCTCTGGTGACGACCGTTCCGATGGGTCGCCTCGGCCTCACGGAGGAGCTTGCCGACGCGATCGTCTTCATCGCGTCGGACGAAGCTTCATACATCACCGGCCACATCCTCAACGTCGACGGCGGTAAGACCGTTAACTGATCCTGTCCGGGCGCGGAGGTTTGCTCCGCGCCCGGTTAAGGGGCGGTATTGACCCGGACGACATCGGCCGGGTCGGGGGGGCGGAAGCCCTTGATACACTCAATTTCAAGGGGCATTCGCACTTCGCCGAAGGCGCAGCCAACGACTATGTCGAAATGTTCGCCACCCTCGATACTGGTCTTCTTTTTGAAGACATTCAGAAGACCAAGCCTAAGATCGAAGGAACGTCGATCGAGGAGTTTGCGAAAACCTGGGTGGCTGCGTATCGGCGGCATGGTCGCGCAGGAGATCGCCCTGCGAGCTCGTCCGGCGCCTGATTTTGGTGGGTGCGGGACTGCGTGGCGGTGAGGGCATGGCGCCGATGAGAGAAGGCAGCCGCGAAGATTTTCGGCGCCACCTACGATCCTCCTGAGAATCTCTGCTCGCCATGCAATTTACACCGTCTGCGTCTAGCCAGGTGGCCGGCCGCGAGTTCCTGAAGCGCAAGCATCTCCGCCAGGAAGGCCGGGATCCCGAGGTGAACGAGAAGGTTGGTCCGGCGCAAATTGCGGCGCTGAACAAGTACGGTGTCAAGTATGAGGGTGTCTTTGATTATCTAAAGGATATCCATCAGTCGACCCTGGTTGTGAACGGGCATAATGATGTCATCGCCCCCACGGTGAATTCGTTTACCCTTCAGGAGAACCTGCCGAACGCCCAGCTGATCCTTTACCCGGACTCCAACCACGGTTCCTTTTATCAGTAACACGAGCTCTTCGTCGAACAGGCGAACCAGTTTCTCTCATGGACGCTGCAGAATGGGGAGAGCCTACCGCCCCCCGCGCGCCTTCCATTCCCGGCATTGGCTCCTGGCGAAGGCGACGATGACTGAACCCAAGCCCTCGCGCCGATTTTTCCCCTCATTCCCACTCGATCGTCCCCGGCGGCTTGCTCGTCACGTCGTAGACGACCCGATTGATGCCCTTGACCTCGTTGTTAATCCGCGTCGCGGCGCGGCCAAGAAATGCCATGTCGAACGGAAAAAAATCCGCGGTCATGCCATCGGCCGAGGTGACCGCACGCAACGCGCAGACGAAATCATAACTCCGCCCATCGCCCATGACGCCGACGCTGCGCACCGGCAACAGCACCGCGAACGCCTGCCAAATCTTGTCGTAAAGGCCCGCCTTGCGGATTTCGTCGAGATAGATAGCATCCGCCTGACGCAGAATATCAAGCTTTTCAGAGGTGACGCCGCCGGGGCAGCGGATCGCGAGTCCCGGCCCTGGAAACGGATGCCGGTTGACAAAACTTCCGGGCAGGCCCAGTTCGCGGCCAAGCGCCCGCACCTCGTCCTTGAACAACTCTCGCAGGGGTTCGACGAGACTCATGTTCATGCGCTCGGGAAGGCCGCCGACATTATGATGCGATTTTATCGTGACCGAAGGGCCGCCACTGAACGAGACGCTTTCGATCACGTCAGGATAGAGCGTGCCCTGGCCTAAAAATTCCGGCAATCCGCGGCTGTCGGCGGCGATTTTTTTGGCCTCGCGTTCGAATGTCGCGATGAACAGGCGGCCGATGATCTTGCGTTTTTCTTCCGGGTCCCTGATCCCGCTCAAGGCGCCCAGAAACAGTTCCCCCGCTTCGACATGGACGAGCGGAATATTGTAATGGCCGCGAAACAAACGCACGACCTCTTCTGCCTCGCCAAGGCGCAACAGGCCATGGTCGACAAAAACGCAAGTCAGGCGACCGCCGATCGCTTCATGGATCAAGAGCGCCGCGACCGCCGAATCGACCCCGCCCGAAAGACCGCACAAAACCCGGCCCTCGCCAACCTGCGCGCGGATCGCCGCAATCGCCTCGGCCCGGAAGGCGCCCATGGTCCAATCGGCGCGCAGTCCCGCGACTTTGTGGACGAAATTCGCAAGCAACCTCGCGCCGTCCGGCGTGTGGGCGACTTCGAGATGAAACTGCACGCCATAGAGGCCGCGCGTCTCGTCGGCAATTGCCGCCAACGGCGCGTTCTCCGAGGCCGCAATGCGGGAAAACCCGGGCGGCAAGTCCGTCACCGCGTCGCCATGGCTCATCCAAACCGGATAGCGCTTGCCTTGTTCCCATACCCCTTCGAACAGCGCGCTTTGTTGCAAAACCTCGACCTCGGCGCGGCCGAATTCGCGTTTATGCCCGGCCGCGACGGTGCCGCCCAATTGCGCCGCCATCGCTTGCTGGCCATAGCAGATGCCGAGGATCGGCACCCCGGCGGCGAAGAGTGCTTCTGGCACGCGCGGCGCATCCTGGTCATGCACTGAAGCTGGACCGCCCGAAAGAATCACTGCTTTCGGCGCCAGCTCCGCGAACATCTTTTCGGCGTTCTGGACGGGCCCGATCTCGCAATAGACGCCCGCCTCGCGGACGCGCCGCGCGATCAATTGCGTCACCTGCGATCCGAAATCGACGATCAAAGCTTTGTCGTGATGCACGGTAATGACGTTATGGAGAGGATCCTGCGCCATTCATGAACCTGTCCCTCGCGGCCTAGGTGTTCGCTTAGGCGATCGCCCCGCCGGGCGCAAGCATTTGCGGGTTTTGGCGGATCTTGTAACTGCTCACCCCCCTGCCTTCCAGATGGACCGGATGCCAATTAGGATCGATCTCAATCATCTCACGACTTTCCGCTGCTTCACATGACGGTCGAGACGTTCCGGATTTTTTGATCGATCCCAAGTGCCGCCGTGCAAGCCTCGATGTCGACGACTTCGCCATCGCTCAACCAGCCGACAATCCGGTCGGGCCGGACAAGAGCAACATACCGGTCATGACCGAAGAACTTTGCAAGGTTTGCCACGTCCCCGTCGATAAGGGGAATCTCGAGCGCGCCCGCGAGGCGGCGAGCCGCCTCCTCGCAACGTGCGTGAAGGACCACGGCGCTCCATTGATCACCCAATAGCCTATGACCGTCACCGCCGATGACATCGGGAACGCGCGACCCGACCGGACCCTTGGATTTCAACATGGCCGATCGGTCGTAGACCACATCGAGCATCGACACCCGCCTGGTGACGGCGGGAGCCGAATGGCCCACTCCGAGCAAGTTATCGTAAAACCACACGAGCGCGACGCGCAAGAATGTCGGCGCGCTTTCGAAGCGCTCCATCATGTCAGTCGTTGGTTGGACGACGCGATCGACATATCCCCAGCGCTCCTCAGCGTAAGAATCGAGCAGCGCGTCGACATTCGCTCCAGGATCGGCGACTGCACGCGCGAGCTTCCAGGCGAGATTGTGGGCGTCCTGAATCCCCGAATTCATGCCCTGACCGCCCGCGGGACTGTTGAGATGGGCAGCGTCGCCGGCCAACAACGCGCGCCCGACTCTGAAACGCGGCGCGCAGCGCTGGTGCTTTTGATAGATGCGCCGCCAGATGGTCTCGATCGCCGCGACCCCGAAGAGGCGCCGCGCAAGTCGATCGACGTGCTCATCGATGGTTTTATCATCGACGCTCTCATCGACGGCGTCCGCGACGATCCGGAAGATGCCATCACGGAAGCGGATGCCGACTACGAGCCCCTCGTCTAGCAGTGCAGGCCAGAACTCGGTCTGATCCATCTCGGGGGGCACCCGCAAATCCGCCAGCAACGCGCGAGTCGGATAAGTCTTTCCTTCGAGTTCGAGGCCGAGCGTCTCACGCACGACGCTATGGGCGCCGTCCGCCCCGACAAGAAAGTCGCCGCCAAGTTCGTACTCACCCTCAGGTGACTGAGCACGCAGCTTGATCCCCCTAGCATCCTGTTCAAATCCCAGAACCTTCGTATCGAAGCGAATATCCGCCAATCCAGTGGCGGTGACCGCGTCTAACAGAAGACGCTCCGTTCGATCCTGCGGCAGCGCAATGGCGAACGGTGTCGCGGTGTCATCGGTCAGATCCGTGAAATCGAAATGAACAATCTGCTCGCCTCTTGGAGCACGGCGCAGCCTGACGTGTGCGACCCGGTTGCCCGCCTCGACAAAACAGTCGAGGATGCCCCACTGCGCAAAGATTTCCAGAGTTCGCGGTAAGATCACGGTCGCGCGCGAATGCGGGTCGAGCTGTCCCTTTTGCTCCAGCACGGTGCACTTGACGCCCGAGCGTGCGAGCCCAAGCGCAAGCGAGAGACCAGTCGGTCCGGCGCCGACGATCAGAACGGAATGGGACTTGTCATCTGCGCCGCTGCTTCGCGCATAGTGGTTCGGCACGCGCACATCTCCAATGTCTACCAAACGGTCAACTTCTTCCATATGGCAGACATTGTCAAGCGATGCTATGAGGAGTTTGGAGGGCGCATGAATAAGAGAATCGAAATACCCGCGCCCCGGCGCCATCCGGTCGGCGGTGGATATCCCCGCGGAGAAGAAGCGCGAGCCCATATTATCCGCGTCGCGATAGAAGCCTTTGGCGTCCATGGCTTCGAAGGCGCCTCTACCCGAACCATAGCCGAGATGGCTGGCGTCAGTGCGCCCGTGCTACAGTATTACTTCGGAGGAAAGCAGCGCTTATACCTCGCTTGCGCAGACTTTATCGCGACCACGATAGGATCGCGGTTGGGTTCCAATATCGCGGGCGCTCGACAGACACTTGCTAGCGAGAAGTCTTCAAGAAAAGACCTCGTGCTGCAACTACACGATCTTCTGTCAGCGATTCTAGATATGTTACTCGAATCGGACATGACAGAGGCGTGGACGCTCTTTGTCATGAGAGAGCAGGCACATCCGACTGCCGCTTTCGAAACAATCTTTGAAAGGATGCAAGGACCAGTCATCCGGCTGTGCGCCGCATTTGTTGCCAAGCTTTCAGATCTTTCAGAGAACGATCCCCAGGTTACCATCACAGCACTCAGTTTATACGGTCAAATCACATCTTTCAGATCTGGACGCGAATCCGTCTTGCGCGTGCTTGGGACAAGAAAACTAAGTCGCGCTTATCTCGCCGAGATAAAGTCCGCTCTGTTTCGTCAGCTTACGTGTCTGAGCCGCGCTAGCCGGCCGCGCTTGAAGCGCTGAAAGACCTTTATATGTCCCTGGAAACAGACCTTCTACGGCTTGACGCCAGTTCTTACGCGATGGTCACGCGGGAGCACACGAAACTTCACTCAATTGCCTTCCCCCACGCTGTCCGCGCGGAATGATTAGCGGCGTGCTTTGAGTATGTTAGACGGCGGCTCCCCTTCCGCTTGCGCCAAATCCCGCGCCGCACTTCGCGGCGTTGCAATTGCACTACAGGTTGAGTCAACTGCCGTGCTTTGGGTTGGGTTTTCCGTGGAGGCATTTTAGCTTCCGAAGCCACGTCACCACCTTCACGCGGGCAAAACGACATGCTATCCAAGTCTCTCCGTCATCCCTCGGGCCGTTTCGCGGGCATTCCTTGACCCCGCGCCTGGTCCGGGCCGCCATCGCAGGAATTTTCAGCATGAGCCAAACCGTCGCCAGCCGCACCGTGCCGGACTCCTTTTTCGCGGCTGGTCTCGCCGATGCCGATCCCGAAATCGCCAAGGCGATCGAGCTGGAACTCGGCCGCCAGCGGCATGAAATCGAGCTAATCGCCTCCGAAAACATCGTCTCCAAGGCCGTGCTCGAAGCCCAGGGCTCGGTTTTGACCAACAAATATGCCGAGGGCTATCCCGGCCGGCGCTATTACGGCGGCTGCCAATTCGTGGACATCGCCGAGACCCTGGCGATTGAGCGCGTCACCAGGCTGTTCGACTGCAGATTCGCGAATGTGCAGCCGCATTCCGGCAGCCAGGCGAATCAGGCGGTGTTTCTCGCGCTATTGCAGCCGGGCGATACTTTTATGGGGCTCGATCTCGCCGCGGGCGGCCATCTGACCCATGGCTCGCCGGTAAATGTCTCCGGAAAATGGTTCAAGCCGATTCATTATGGTGTGCGCCGGGACGATCATCGAATCGACATGGACGCGGTGGCGCGGCTTGCCGCGGAGCACAAGCCGAAGCTCATCATCGCCGGCGGCTCCGGCTATCCCCGCTATTGGGATTTTGCGGGGTTCCGGGCGATCGCGGATTCCGTCGGCGCTTATTTTTTTGTCGACATGGCGCATTTCGCGGGCCTAGTCGCGGGCGGCGTGCATCCTTCGCCATTTCCGCATGCCCATGTCGTCACTTCGACGACCCACAAGACTCTTCGCGGCCCGCGCGGGGGACTGATTCTCACCAATGACGAGGCGATCGCCAAGAAAATCAATTCGGCGATATTTCCGGGCCTCCAAGGCGGCCCTCTAATGCATGTGATCGCGGCCAAGGCGGTCGCCTTCGGCGAGGCGCTCCGGCCCGAATTCAAGCTTCACGCGAGGCAGGTCGCCGACAACGCCAAGGCGCTCGCCGCGACGCTCAGTGAGAGCGGTTACGCCATTACCACCGGCGGGACCGACAATCATCTAATGCTGGTCGATCTGCGGCCAAAAAACCTCACCGGCAAGGCGGCGGAAGCGGCGCTTGGGCGGGCCGGGATCACCTGCAACAAAAACGGCGTGCCGTTCGATACCGCGAGCCCCATGGTGACCTCC
>DASYNQ010000221.1:0-6489 GCA_036008425.1 Methylocella sp.
CATGATTCGGATGGGCTCCTGATCCATTCGGGAACCGGCGAATGGATCTGGCGCCCCTTGCGCAACCCGGCGAAGCCGGCGGTCTCCGCCTTTCTCGACCGCGATCTTCGAGGCTTTGGCCTGTTGCAACGGGACCGCGACTTTGACCATTATCAGGATCTCGATCTCGCCTATGAGATGCGACCGAGCTATTTCGTCGAGCCGCGGGAGAGTTGGGGCGAAGGCCGGGTCGAGCTCGTCGAGCTTCCCACTGAGCACGAGACGAACGACAATATCGTCGCCTCGTTCGTGCCCAAGGATGCGCCGGAGCCGGGAAAGCCTTTCAGCTATGCTTACCGCCTCGTCGCCAGTCTCAATCTGACCCAGCTCTCGCCCAATGGGCGGACGCTGAACACCTATCAGACGACGGTCGCCGCGCTTGGCTTAGCCGAACCGCCGGTGCCTAGTTCGCGCCGGTTCATTATCGATTTCGCCGGCGGCGACCTCGCCTATTATGCCGCAGATCCACAATTGGTCGAGGTCGTTCCGTCCACGAGCCAGGGCAAAATCGTGCGCTCCTTCATCGTTCCGAACGTCCATACCAAAGGGTTTCGCGCGGTCATCGACGTGCAGCTCGAACCCGGCCAATCGACGGATTTGCGCGCCTTCCTGCGGACCGGCACACGGGCGCTCACCGAGACCTGGACCTTTCCGTGGCGGGCCGAGTAAGGGCCGCGGCGTTATGCGCGATCGTACCACACGTGAAATACTTTGGTACGATTGACGCGTGACCCTTTAAAACAGCGGCCCCTCTTTCAGTCTTGTAAGATCGAAGCCATCGATGTCTTGCAGCAATTCGATGAAGGCCGTGGCGCCATGGTCGGCGCAGGCCTCGCCCTTGCGCGCATTGGCGGCCGCCGCATTGCCTATGGCGCCGGAAGCCGATAGATCCTGGCTCATCCAGCCAAAGCCGGCTGGGCGGCCGGCGCGCAGCCAGTTGAAATCTCGTTCCATTGCAACGCTTTGGGACGCGAAATCGGCAGCCTCGTGCTCGCGCACAAGGTCCGGCCGGAAGTTTAGCATCAGCGATGTCTCGATCTCGCCGGCATGAATGCCATGCGCGTGTTCATGCGCGGAGAAGAGTCCGTCGGGCGCGCCGAAGCGCCTCCACGACGCCATGACAACTAGCATCCCGAGCCGCGCGCGAAGATCGTGCGCGATCATCTCGAGGATCGCACCATTGCCGCCATGCGAGTTCAAAAGAACCAGCTTCCGGCAGCCGGTGCGATGGACGCATTCGCAAAGTTTTGTCCACGCACTGATAAGGGGTTCGGCCGGAAGACTGAGCGTGCCGGGAAAATCCGTGTGCTCGATCGAAAGCCCGCAGTTTTGCACGGGCAGAAACAAAACGGCGAGTTTGTCCGGCACGCGCGGGACAACTCGGGCGATATAGCCTTCCATGATGAATGTATCGGTGCCAAGCGGCAGATGCGGGCCATGCTGCTCGGTCGCGGCGAGGGGCACGACGGCGATGGTGCGCGCCATGTCGCGAGTTTGAAAATCGGTCCAGGCCATCTCCGCCCAAAATTTTGTTTCCGGCATGAGGCATCCTTCTCGCCACGCACCCCTTTGCCACCCCGACACAAAGCGCGTTTATAGCATGAGCCGCGAAGGCCGCGTCGTTTGCCGCGAAGGTGGGGCGGTTCCGACGGACGGCGTAGTGACTCAAGTAGCGGCATAGCGGCGACTCCGCAGCCTGCAAGCGTTGAATATGTCTTCCTGTGTTGATTCTCCGGCCTATCCAAAAACGACGCTATTGACATCACGCATCCTAATCCATTTGGTGGATAGGGTCCGTATCGGCTGGGCTCGTTGGCCCATTGGCGCTCGACCCTCAACGAAAGGGAAAATCCATGAACATTCGAGCCATTCTCTGCGCGGCGTCTCTCGCCGTATTGACTACAAGCGCGCAAACCGCGGTCGCGCAGCAAGGTGTGAAAGTCGGCGCATTGCGCTGCGAGGTTTCCGGAGGCCTCGGTCTTATCATCACCTCGAGCAAGGAGATGCGATGCGTTTTCACCTCGGCTCGCGGACATCGAGAGGATTATTACGGCACGATTCGCAAATTCGGCCTCGATATCGGAGCCACCGATCGGGGTGTGCTGGCCTGGGACGTTTTTGCGCCATCCGCTGGACCCAAGCGCGGGGCGCTCGCCGGCGACTATGCCGGCGCCACCGCGTCGGCGACTGTCGGGGCAGGTGTTGGCGCGAACGCGCTCGTCGGCGGCTCTGGCCGCTCGTTCACATTGCAGCCCTTGTCAGTTCAGGCGCAGACCGGGCTTGCACTCGCCGCCGGCGTTGCGGAGCTGACCCTTCGCCCCGGGCGTTGAACTCTGGCGGGAAGCGATGGCCCGTTCCCTCGCGGGCCTCGAAATGGGCCGGGTCATCCCGGCCCAAATTCACGATAGCGCGAGGTGCCGGCGTTGCGCGGCCAGTTAGTCTGGAATTGGTCTTTAGTTGCGCAAAGAGGAGTAATGCGGCGGCGAAAGATGAGAATCCAACCAGTTTGGATGGATCACTTGTGGTGAGACCAGGCTGACCACGATAATTATGGCCGACGTTGCAAGCGTGCAGCTCGACAAGATCCAGAGCGCGATTCCGTAAATATCCGGCCACATACCACGGGGAGGGATGGTACAGTAAATGGCCAGGACGGAAAGCACGCATAGCCAAAGAGCCAGAAAAATGATCATGTTTTGTCTCCTTGTCCCAAATATACACCCACGAGTGTTCCCCGGGCAATAATTCCGGTCATCGCTCCCTCACGCCAGAGCTTCCACCTTCTCGCTAAAGGACAGCAAAGGCGTCGCGCGTTACCGGCCCGGCGTGCCGAGCAAAAGAAAAGCAGCCAACGCGCTGATTAACGCGGCAAAAACCCGCAAAATTCCGCTTGCCGCAAGCCCCGCGCTGGCGCTCGACGAGGTCGTTTCGCGCGGCCTGAGACTCGGCCGGGCGCTGTTCATCGGGCAGGCACTTGATTATAAAGCCACCCGTAAAATATAGACTTGGCCTTCCCCTCACGGAAAAGCCTTCGTTTGCCCCGCGAACGAACATGCAGGATCCATGGTCAAAATCACGTATATCGACTCCTTTGGCGAAGCCCGGACCATCGAGGCGCAAGAAGGCGCCACCGTCATGGAAAACGCCATCCGCAACGGGGTGCCGGAGATCACCGCCGAATGCGGCGGCGGCTGTGCCTGCGCGACGTGCCATGTCTATGTCGGCGAAAAATGGGTGGGCCTCACCGGCAAGGTGTCGGACCAGGAAGAAGATATGCTGGATTTTGCTTATAAGGTTCAGCCCAACTCGCGGCTTAGTTGTCAGATCAAGGTCACGCCGGAACTCGACGGCCTCGTCGTCACCACCCCGGAACGGCAGGGCTAGGAGATTTTTTGCCGGAGCGGAACGGGCGGCTTGCGCCGGAACGGGTGGCGATGCGAACTTCGCGTGACAAGACCGATCCGGTTCGGCCTGAACCGGTTATCGCATTTGTAGTTTGGCGTCGCTGCGGGGGATAGCCAACCAGAACGGTCGAAGCCATGGAAACCAAGCTCAAACTGAACCTGATTTTTTTCGGATTGGAATTCGATATTACGCGGGTTCTTTCCGAGCTTCGCGTCCTACTGAAGTTCAATTTCTTTCTTCTGCAGCGATGATCGCGGCTTACGCCGCCGCCGGCTACATTGTGTGGAACCAATTGTCGGCGAATGTTGAACAGGACGTCATGGAAACCGCCCGTTTGATGCTGGGGGGCGCGCGGGCGATGCGCGTTTACACCACGACACAGATGGCGCCGCTATTGGACCAGGAGCAGGCGAAAGTGGAGCATGGCGTTCAAAATATGCGGCAAGCCCTGGACGTCCAAATTCCAGCGGCTTTGCAAAAAGCCATGACGGGGCTCCCCATGGCGCGGCAACAACGGATTTCACATACCGCCCTCCACGAGATTCACGACATCGCGCATCAGGGGCCGAATGATTTGCCGCAGCGGCAATTCTTTCCGCAGTCGATCCCTTTCTACGCGGCGACGGAAGCGGTCAATTATTTCCGGGTGCAATTTCCCGAATTTGCCTACAAGGAGGCGGCCTTAAACCCAACCAACCCGCGGGATCGTACCGCTGACTGGGAATCCGACATCGTGAATTTTTTTCGCGACAATCCGTCGAAGGCGGAGCTCGCTGGCCGCCGCGATACTCCGGCCGGAAGTTCTCTCTATCTGAGCACGCCGATTCGTGCTGACAGCGATCGCTGCCTCGGCTGTCACGGCCCCGCCGAAAAGGCGCCGCCCGAACTCGTGCAGCTTTATGGGAGCGGTAATGGTTTTGGCTGGCGGCTCAACGACGTCATCGGCGCGCAAATCGTAAGCGTTCCGGCGGAAGTGGCGCATAACCGCGCGGCCGCCGCTATGAAAACGGTCTCGATCTGGCTGGGCGGAATTTTTTTGGGCCTTTATGCGATCGTCAACGTTATTGCGTTCGCCTTCATATCCCGGCTAGTTGCCACGCCGGCGGCGCCATGAAACCGCTTCTTCTCGATATTATTCCGGAGCAAGGAATGAGGGAAAGCATAAAAACCGGCGTGGTCATTGTCGGCGCCGGGCCGGCCGGTCTTTTCGCCGTGTTCGAGCTTGGCCTGCTCGACATCGAAGCGCATCTCATTGACATTTTGCCGAAACCCGGCGGCCAATGCGCCGAGCTTTATCCCGAAAAGCCGATCTACGATATCCCTGGCTTTACAAAAGTGTCTGGGCAGGGGCTCGTTGATGCCTTGCTGCGGCAAATCGAGCCGTTTCACCCGTCCTTCCATTATGGCGAATTGGTCGAGGCGCTGGAGGTACTGGGGAGCGCCGAAGCACCGTCGTTTCGCATCCGCACCAGCGGCGGGCAAAGTTTTGAGTGCAAGGCCGTCATCGTGGCGGCCGGCGGCGGTTCGTTCCAGCCGAAGAAGCCGCCGATTGCCGGGATCGAGGCCTACGAGGGCACGTCGGTCTTTTACGCCGTGCGCAAGATCGAGGATTTTCGCGGCAAACATGTGGTGATCGTCGGCGGCGGCGATTCGGCGCTCGATTGGACTCTCAATCTTCAGCCTGCCGCCAAGCATTTGACCTTGGTTCATCGCCGCGATGATTTTCGCGCCGCGCCGCATTCCGTCAAGGCCATGCGGGAGCTAGTCGCCGCCGGGCGGATAGACTTGCGCCTTGGCCAGATTGCCTCACTTACCGGCGAAGCGGGCGAGCTCTCCGGCGTGACCCTCAAGGACGCGAGCGGCGGATCGCACGAAATCCCCTGCCAAAGGCTCATCCCGTTTTTCGGGCTCACGATGAAGCTCGGTCCGGTTGCCAGTTGGGGTTTGAACCTGCACGAGAACCTCGTTCCGGTCGATGCGGGGACCTTCGAGACTAATGTCCCAGGGATTTTCGCGATCGGCGACATCAATCATTATCCGGGCAAGTTGAAACTCATTTTGTGCGGCTTCCACGAGGGCGCGCTGGCGGCGCAAAAAGTCTACCACTATATCTACCCAGGTAAGAGGCTGACGTTCCAATACACGACATCCTCTACGAGCCTGCAGAAAAAGCTCGGCGTGAATTGAAACCGCCCCGCCATATCGCCCCGACGAGGGAGAGAACATGATCCGCGTCGCGCTTTATGCGGGCTCCTTCGATCCCTTGACCAACGGCCATGTCGATGTCATCGAAAGCGCCGGAGTTTTGTGCGACGAGCTCGTCGTTGCGATCGGCGTCGATCCGGGCAAGATTCCAATGCTCGGCGTCGAGGAGCGCGCAGGCCTTGTCGAAAAAGTCTGCGCCGGTCTTCTCGCGGCCCGTGCGTGCAAACTTTCGGTGCGCGCTTTTTCTGGCCTCGCTGTCGAGGCCGCGCGCGCAGCCGGGGCGAGTCTGATGCTGCGCGGCCTTCGTGACAGCACGGACCTTGACACCGAGATGCGGATGGCGGCGATGAACGCAACGATGGCGCCGGAGATCAAAACGGTGTTTTTCGCGGCTTCGCCCGCGGTTCGTCATATTAGCGCGACATTGGTGCGGCAGATCGCCGGGCTCGGCGGCGACGTGTCGGTATTCGTGCCCGAGGCGGTCGCGGTTGCGCTCGCCAAGCGGCGCGCGCCCAAATGACCTTGCGGCTTGCTTCTGTTTAAAAGGACCGGACCAGAATGACGCTTCAACGGATGATGATCTGCCTTGGTTTAGCCTTGGGGTTGGGACTGAGCCTTGCCAAAATGCCGCGCGCGGTCTTGGCCGCTCCGGCGCAAGACCTCCAACACACGCTCTATCTCGACACCAAGGACGGCCGTGTCACGATCCTGCTCCGGCCCGATCTCGCGCCCAAACATGTGGCCCAAATCGAGGCATTGACGAAGCGCGGCTTCTATAATGGCCTCGTCTTCCACCGGGTCATCGACGGGTTCATGGCGCAGACGGGCGATCCCACCGGC
>DASYNQ010000222.1:0-1704 GCA_036008425.1 Methylocella sp.
TCAGCAACGTAGTCATCCAGATACTCGGGAAGCAGAATGCCCTGTATACGGTCTTCACTCTGGACGAAGCGCGTCATCTCACCCCCCGGCGCGAATCATCCAGAATTATAACTCAACAGGCATTTTCACACAGCCTCCACCGGAACGCGCGGCTGATCGGGATTGTATTTTTCGATGTCCCGCGCCGCGCGCCGAAACCCCAAGGCCTTCATCAAATCGCTCGGGCTGACGCCTTTTTCGAGGGCCGTCCCGGCGAGGAAGAGGCGGTAGGCGTCCGCCTCGTCGATCTTCGGCAAGCCCATGAAGGCAAGATGGATTTGCGCTAACGCCTTTTCGCCCGCGTGCCAAAATTCACCGGCGCGGCGAATCTTTTCGATGGCACCTCCGGCAAGAGGTTCGCGATAGGCGGCCGTCAGAAGCGAAAAAATGCGCGCCTCTTTGCCATCGAAAGCGAGACCGTGCGCCGGCCCTTTCTTTTCGAATTCCGCGAGCAGAGTGCCGCGCCCAAGCACGAGGCCCGCTTGGGTAAATGTCATTTCACGATGAAGGGGGCAGCCTAACCCCCTATCGTGCCAATCTCGCTCGAACGCATCGGTATTTTGCATGATCGCTCCACGCCCCGCAAAAGGCGGAGACATGCAGATGGACCTCATGCTTTGGGGGTGTCCAGATCCGGCCAAACACGCGTTTCGCGCAATCTTACATTCCACGCCGGGATCGCTGTCCGGTCCACGAGATCAATCCTGATTGGGAAGATGATCTGTTTGAGAAGCTGAATTGGTGAGGTCTCGGGAACCAACGCCATTGGGAGGGGCGCGCCAGCTTTACACACGCCTTGCCGCGGCGGCGGGAAACTTCCGCCGCACCGGCTCCGCGCGTTCCGGCACGACCCGGACCCGGACATGAACGGCGCCATCCGCCGCCGTGCTTTTCCGCATGACCTCGGTATTCTCGTGCAGCCAATGAAGCCCCGCGCCATTGGCCGGATCGAGCGCGATGTCGAAGACAATCCGGCCGCTTGCGAGCCGCGTTTCAATCGCGGCGCAAAGGTCTTCGATGCCCTGCCCTGTCAATGCCGAAACGATGACCGGGTTGCCGTGCGAAAGCCGCTGAGCGCAGCGCCGCGCCGCGAGGGCGGCTTCGCCCAACAGATCGCATTTGTTCCAGACCTCCATGAGGCGGTGATCATTGGCGGGATCGATCCCGAGACCGGCGAGGATGGCTTCGACGTCGGCGTGCTGCGCTTCGGCGTCTTCATGCGCGATATCGCGGACATGCAAAATGGCGTCCGCTTCAAGGACCTCCTCAAGTGTCGCCCGGAACGCCTTGATAAGCATGGTTGGCAGGTCAGAAATAAAGCCGACGGTATCGGAGAGAATGATTCGACCGCCGTGCGGCAGCGCGACGCCGCGCAAGGTGGGATCGAGGGTCGCGAAAAGCATATCTTCGGCGACCACCCCCGCCTCCGTCAACCTATTGAACAGAGTGGATTTTCCCGCATTCGTATAGCCGACGAGCGCGACAATCGGATAAGGCACGGCGCGGCGGCTTTGCCGATGCAGGCCGCGCGTCCGCTTGACTCTTTCGAGGTCGCGTTCGATGCGGGTCATCCGCTCCTCGATGAGGCGGCGGTCGGCCTCGATCTGGGTTTCGCCGGGACCGCCGAGGAAGCCAAAACCGCCGCGCTGACGTTCAAGATGGGTC
>DASYNQ010000223.1:0-4396 GCA_036008425.1 Methylocella sp.
GGTTTCGACTTCAGGCAGTTCCGGCACTTGTCGGCATCCGTGTTTTGGGCCATGACAGGTGCGCCGCAATTGCCTTGCCGGTCAACCGAAATAGGCGGCAACGCGTCGCGCCGGCATTATCCGCTTAAGGGGCGCGCGAGCGATGCTTCTATCCAGGCGGGCGCGCGGATTTTGCCAAGGAGACTCCCATGTTCACACGACGCGATGGTTTGAAATTGGCGCTCGCCGCCGCTGCGGCGGCGGCCAGTACGAGGCCGGGCCTCGTTTTGCCCGCGCGCGCGGAGGCCGGACCCGTCTTCAAAGTGCCGCCGCTCGGCTATGGTTTCGACGCGCTCGAGCCCTATATCGATGCGACAACCATGATGATCCACCACGATCGTCACCATGGGGCCTATGTCGCGGCCTTGAACGGGCTCGTCGAAAAATATCCCGATCTCGCCGCCAAAACGCCGGTCGCAATTCTCGCCGATCTTTCCATCGTGCCGGAAGGGGTCCGCACGCCGGTGCGCAACAACCTCGGCGGCCATTGGAACCACTCCTTCTTTTGGGAGCTGATGACGCCGGGCGGCGGCAAAGAGCCGAGCGGAGACTTGAAATCCGCGATCGACTCTTCGTTCGGCTCCGCCGCCAAATTGACCGGGAAAGTCAACGCCGCCGGATTGTCGCGTTTCGGCTCTGGGTGGGCGTGGCTCATCGTCGATAAGAACGGCAAGCTTGATGTCATCTCAACTCCCAATCAGGATACGCCGCTCGAAAAAGGCGTTCAGCGAGTCGTGCTCGGCGTCGATGTATGGGAGCACGCTTATTATCTCAAATATCAGAACAAGCGCGCCGATTATCTCGCGGCGTGGTGGAATACTGTCAATTGGGACAAGGCGTCGGCGAATTTCGCCAAGGCGCCGGCCTGACCGCCGGGCGGATCATCAGCGTGGCATCCTTTTTCTCCTATGCCGGCGCTGTCTGGTGGAGCGGGGCGATAGCGTTTTTCTGCGCGACGCTTGGCTTGGGGCTGGCGCAGCCTTTCGTGCAGAGCCGGCGCTCCGGCAAAGGGCTCGGCGACGCGCAACCGCCCATCTCGGCGATTATTCCGATAAAACTGCTCGACCCCGGTTTCGCGACCGCGCAAGCCTCTATGTTTGTCCAAGACTATCCCGCCTACGAGATCTTGATCGGCGCCGCCGAACAGGAGTCTCCGGCGCTCGACGCGGCGCGGCGCATCGCGGCCTTCCATCCCGAGGTTTCGTGCCGTTTTCTGCGCTCGGCGGGCACGGCGGCGGTCAGCCCAAAACTCAATAATCTCGCGCCGCCGCTCGCCGCCGCTCGCCATGATTTCGTCTTCACCAAGGATTCGAATATCACGCTCGACCCCGGCACGATGGCCGCTTTCGTGCAAAATTTTACGCAAGGAGTCGGGCTTGTCGTCGGGGTGCCGGTCGCGGTGCGTGCGAGCAATTTCGCCGGCCGGATCGAGGCCTTTTCGATAAATGGCCATGCCCGGCTCTTGCTGGCCGCCTCGGCGCTGGGCCTCGGCTTTGGGGTCGGAAAGGCAATGCTTTTCCGGCGAAGCGACCTCGCCAAGGCGGGCGGCATCGCCGCCATAAGCGATACGCTTGCCGAAGATACCGCGATTTCGATAGTGCTCGCACGGCAAGGTCTCAAGACGGTATTCTCGCATCGGACGGCCTCCCAGGAAACCGGCGCGCGAACCTTCCGCGAAATCTATGAGCGGCAACTGCGTTGGAGCATCGTCAGAAGAAAACACGAGCGCGTCACTTTCCCTTTGGAGCCGCTGGCGAGCCCGCTTCCGGCGGCCGCCGCGGGCGCGCTTGCAGCGTCGCTGGTTTCCTATCCGGCCTGGCTCGGCTTCTCCCTGACCTTGCTTTTGTGGTTCTGCGCCGAGACGGGCTTCGCGCTTTGCAAGGGATGGGAGGTTTCGCGGTGGTCCCCGCTCGCTTTTTTAGGGCGGGAAATTCTTGCGCTGGTGGCGTGGCTGCGCGCTTTCACCACCCATGATGTCGTCTGGGCACAGGTTCGCTTCGATGCCCGTCAAGGCGCTCGCGCCCCGTCGTGCGAACCGGCGGCCTTGCTAAGTCATGAAGCCGGCGACCGCCGGGATAGCAGCTGACGCCATCAGTGGGTCAAGGGCGACGCGGCGTGTTTAAAACCGTGAAGGTCGCGGATTCCAGGAGGCGAGGTCATTGGGCGGCTTTGTGTTCGGCAACTGCGCGCGAATATGGCAAGAGCGAGAAATATCCGCGACTCGACATCCCAGTGTCACGCGAACTTGCGGCAGATTCGCGCCGCCGGTCCCGCTCCCTTGCCGCGCGGAAAAGTTTTCATTTTTGGCGCGGGCTATCGTAGCAGGCGTTAGGCAGGCTTGGCACGTTGAATTTGACCGGGTCGCCGCATTTGTCGCAACCGGCGGCAAAGAGACAACAAATAACGCTGGCCAAGGTCAAAACGAAACGGCGCATGGTCTTCTCCCCGATTCGCGGGCACGCAAGATCGCTCCTTGCCCGCGATTGCCGCGCCGGTCAAGCGAACCTAAGCGGCGACACCGCCGATCCCAAGCATGAGTTGCTCCGGCCCCCGCAACGACGCACCGGGGCGATAGGGCGGCGGGTCCTCCAAGAGGCGCGGATCGACAAGTCTCTTCGCAAGCGCGACGAGCGCTGTTTCGGCTTCGAGCCTGGCGAGCGGCGCTCCAATACAATAATGTGGGCCTCCGCCGAAGCCGAAATGCGGATTACCTGCGCGATCCGGATCGAACCGGTCTGGATGTGCAAAGCGCTTCGGGTCGCGGTTGCCCGCAGCGAACAAAAGGACAAGCGGTGCGCCTTTCGGAATCGTCGTTCCGGCGATGTCGATTGCGGCCAAGGTCTTGCGCGTGCGAAAATGGACCGGCGGCTCGAAACGCAACAGCTCCTCGACAATTCGTGGCGCAAGCGCGGGGTCCTGGCGCAGCCGTTCCAGCCATTCGGGATGGCGCAGGAGCGTGAGCATGCCGTTGGCGATGAGATTGACGGTGGTCTCGTGCCCGGCCACCAGCAGAAGGACGGCGGTGGCGATCAGATCGTATTTGCCCATCCGCCCGAGTTTTTTGTCCTTGGACGTCGCAAGGCCGGACAACAGGTCACCCGCTGGCCGCTTGCGCTTCTCCTTGACGAGAGCGCTCAAATAATTGGCGAGCGCGTGGTAATCCGCGACGCGTTTGAGACGATCCTCTTCGCGGGCCCGGCGATCGGGATCGAGCGATTCGGCGAGCGTCCTCGACCAGCCTTGAAACTTCGGTCCGTCGCTTTGCGGAATTCCCAAGAGGTCGCAAATCACAGTGACAGGCAGGGGATAGGCAAAATCGCCGACGACATCGATTTCCTCGCGGCCGCGCATTCTGCCGATGAGATCTTCGACGATCGCGTCGACGCGGCCGCCCATCGCCCGCACCCGCTCCGGGGTGAATTGGGTCATGACGAGCCGCCGCAGGATGGTGTGATCGGGCGGATCGCGAAAAATCAAGGAACGATGCGTGTCCATGATCCAGTCCTTGACCGGATTGATGATAAAGTCTGTAAGCGGATTGCCGGTCCTTGCGTGCTTGGACTTGGGAAGATCATCCGAACTCAGCCTTGGGTCGTGAAGGAGGCTGCGGATTGCGGCATAAGTGCTGACAATATAGGTCCCATCGTCCTCGCGAACGACGGGAGTTTCGCGCAGACGGGCGTAGAGCGGAAAGGGATCGGCGCGATTGGCCCGGTCGAGCACTTGCGCGAAAAGGGTGGTGTCCGGTATGACGTGTCCTTGATTTTGAGCGTTAATCGCATAGCTTGCCATGGACCGGCCCATGGCGCAATTCGGGACTAGCTTTCATGTCTCGATAGATTGTTCACGGGGAGAAACTGAGATTTGTGAGGTTTGCGAAGCACTTCGGGCCGGCCTCCGTGCGGGAATGGGCGAGGCCGGCCAAGGGTTCCGCTAAGGCGACGCCGGTTGGAATGGCCGGCGGAGAGCTCTGCCAAACCCTAAAACCCTTCCTCCAAACGGGCCGCCGCACTGTCGCCTTTCCTTTCCCATTACAATTCTCATCGACGCTTCGGCATCAACGGACGCCCCTACCTCAAGGATCGCAACAAACAGCTTATCGAGATATGACAGCTAACCACGCAGTTCGCTTAACGCTTCATCGTGAATGCTGGCGCTGCAAGAGGCGACGACGTCGCCGCCTTTTGCCGCACTGCCGCCGTCCCAGCGCGTCACAATTCCGCCGGCACCTTCGATAATCGGCACCAGGGCAACAATATCGTAGGCCTTGAGATCCGGTTCGATCACGCAATCCACATGGCCCGCCGCAAGCATCGCAAACGCATAGCAATCGCCGCCATAGCGCGACAGGCGCGCC
>DASYNQ010000224.1:0-2023 GCA_036008425.1 Methylocella sp.
GCCTCCGCCTGGTTGCTTGCCTCCGGCTTGCGTTTTGGCTTTGGCCCCGGTCCAGGTCTTGTCTTCCGCGAGGGAAGCTTTTCGAGCGCCCGGATCTCGCGCTCGGCGATGCGAAGATCGGCGATCTTCGCCTCCAGTTCAGCGATCTTCGCGCGGATGCGTTCGAGCGATGTGTCCATGGCTGCCTTGCTTATCCTGAACATGACGACTTGTTACTTCGGCATTCTCGCCCGATCCCATTCGCGCGGCATGCGGTCCGGTTTCGGTTTCCGTTGAAGCTCAAACCGCTCACGCCAAACGAACGTTTCTCACGGAATTGCTCGCAGAAGGCTAGCGTAGCGCACCTTGACCTTCCGGCGAAATGCCGCGCGTCGCCGCTTGGGAATGTTCGGATAATCGATCTGCTCAAAGTCGAGAAGGCCTGCCTCCAGAATCCGGGAAAGATACGGTCGTCTGTCGGTGGCGACCGACGCGAGCAGACCCATTGCTTTCACGATCGCCATATTGGTGGCGGCGACCTCGGCAAACACATCTTCTTCCGATCGGGATTGCAACGGCGTCTCCGAGCAGACGATTTCGATACGAAAGGAACCGCAGGCCACGCCCCTTAGTTCCAAGATACCCTGCGGTTAGATGAATACAGCCGGGCATGCGCCCCGGCACTCTTGATTTCTTAGCGCCAAGCATTAACTATAGCTCATGTCGCGATGTGGTGCAGCTCTACAGCGTGCGGCTTTCAGGGGACATGGCTCGCATCCGCGACACAGCCCCGGCCATTTGCCGGGGCTTCGTTATTTTTGAGGCGCGTCATGCCAAGAGGCCTCAAAGGCGAGCGCCGCGCACCCCTCGCTCACCGCTCCGGCCGCCGTGCCCGCACGCCGTCAGGCGCTCTAAAAATCCAGCGCGGCCCGCGCGAGCACATATTTCGCATAACCTCACGCCTAATTGCGTCACGATCACGGAGCCGGCGTCTGATCGAAAGGAACAAAAATTCAGCGTCCCCCGCATCGCCCGCCAAGATTCTCGCTTCGGCTGTCGCCAGATCCCCGGCAAGCCTTTCAGCAAGATGTATAAATCGCGGATGCAAAATGTACCACTGAACCGGCTGCGATCTGCCTCTTGGAAGGCGGCGCAAAAGTGCCGGTCCTGCTAGGCCGTCTCGATGTCTTTGAAGGGCATGGAGCGGCTGGAAGGATGTTCGCAGTGGAACTCTATGCCGGGATCAGCGACCGTGCCCGCCAGATTTCCTGCGATTTCGACATGTACAAATGGCGTCATCTCGTCGAAACCTTCTTCTGCGATCTTAAACAGTTTCGTCGCATCGCCACACGCCACGAAAAACGCAGCCACGATCCATCTCGCGGGAACCCGGTTCGCACTCAAATGAATGTCAACAGGCCTAAGCCGCACACCGTGGGCACGATTTCGTGATCGAACCAAGGAGCTCTTGTAACCGCTGGCGTAGTCCGACCCGTGCAGTGCGCCACTCTGATCAAGGAACATGCCGCCGGCGGCCAGTACTCCAGGCACCTGGGGCTCCACAGAGAACTGCCCGATGCGCCTTGCGATCGAAGAAAAGCGCCTGACTGATGACCGCCTTCAGGCTGTCGATGCCGAATGGCTTGGCTATGAGAAAGGCGGGCTCCGGCGGCGTCCCGGTCAAGAAACGCTCTGGATAGGCGGTAATGAAAATCACCGGCACGGAGAAAGTTTCGAGGATCTGATTGACCGCTTCGAGACCCGAGCTTCCGTCGGCCAGCTGAATGTCCGCGAGGATGAGGCCTGGCCGTTCGCGCCTAACGGCCGCGACCGCCTCGCGATGGGTGCGCGCGACATTGACGACGCGGTGCCCTTGCTCCTCGACGAGGGACTGAAGGTCGAGCGCAATGAATGGCTCGTCCTCGATGATCAAGACGTCGGTGCGAATTTGGCCGGCGATCTCCTTGCCGGCGGCGTCGATGAGAGAAGCAGCGTCGTCAATCGAGCAATCGAGCGCGCCCGCGACTTCGGCGGTATCGAAGCC
>DASYNQ010000225.1:0-2279 GCA_036008425.1 Methylocella sp.
ACGAGGTGCGCTTCCGCTTTACCGGCAAGAGCGGCAAGCACTGGTCATTGCGGGTCAAGGACCGGCGCGTCGCCAAGATCATAAAGGCGTGCCAGGATCTGCCCGGACAGGAATTGCTGCAGTATGTGGACGAAGCCGGAAATTGCCAGGATGTCACATCGACTGACGTGAACGAGTATCTCAAGGAAATCACCGGCAAGGAAATCACCGCAAAGGACTTCCGCACCTGGGCGGGAACGGTTCTCGCGGCGATGGCGCTTAATGAGCTTGAGAGCTTCGACAGTGCCGCTCAGGCCAAGCGCAATTTGCGCGCGGCCATCGAAAAAGTGGCGGGCCGGCTCGGCAACACGCCGACCATTTGCCGCAAATGCTATGTGCATCCGGAGGTGTTGAGCTCCTACATGGATGGCAACTTGGTGCTTGAGCTCAAGTCGCAAGCCGAGAGCGAATTGCGCAACACCGTCCAACGACTGAAGCCGGAGGAGGCTGCCGTCCTGGCGCTCCTGCGCGCCCGTCTCGCAAAAGAGGCAGAACGTCCAGCATCTACGAAGAAGCAGCAAGCCAAGGCCGCATGATTTAAGCTTCCCGTGCGCGGCTAGTCGTCGTCTTTGGCGAAAGTTTTCGCGCTGTCCTTGATTGCCTGTACCGCCACCTTGGGTCCCTTCCAGCCGAGAATGTTCAACTTCTTGTCCTCAAGCTCATCCGTCGCGATGAAGAACTTCTCTAGCTCTTCCTGTATCGGCCTCGTAAGATCGCGCACGGTTTCCAAAGCCCGCTCTGAATGCGAGCGCCGCGGCACGGCGAACAGACGATCATTCCGCTCTGATTTGCTTTTGCTCTTTTGCTCGATCTGGAGAATACCGATGACACGGCAGGTGATGACAAGGCCGGGAAAAGTTGCCGCGTCATGGATCACCATGATGTCGAGCGGGTCGCCGTCATCAGCCTTGGTCGACGGCACGAACCCCCAATCATGAGGATAGGTCAGCCCGGTAAGAAGAGATTTCGTGAGCGAGAACGTTTCGATCTTCGGGTCGTAGGCGAATTTCGCCCGGCTGCCGCGGGGCGTTTCGACGACGACATGCACGTCGCCGTCTTCCGTGAAGGCTGGCAGGTTGATGAAATTGGGCACGATGAGCATCCCTTGAATTCCGATCAGCGTGCGGTGTGAAAAAACCACTAGCCGATATACCAGGATAAGCGTTTCTGCAAAGAGCTGGCCCCCTGTAGAATCCCTCTTGACATCATCTGGGAGGCAACCCCTTTGTTCGAATATCTTTTGCGATTTATTGCGGGCGGAATCGCGGTTTCCGCCTTCGCCGCATTGGGCGACGCGTTGCGGCCAAAAAGCTTTGCCGGTTTGTTTGGCGCTGCTCCCTCGATCGCGCTGGCGACGCTTCTAATCACATTGTCGCACAAGGGCGCACCCTTCGCTGCCGTGGAAGGCCGATCGATGATCTTGGGAGCCTTCGCGTTTGCTGCCTATAGTTGGTCAGCCTGCCTCTTGCTCAAAAAGCTTATGGTGGCGTCCTGGCTGGCGGCGACGGCGGCCTTAGTCGTTTGGTTCGCCGTTGCGTTCGGTAGCTGGGCCCTCTGGTTTAGCATCCCATGATCGTTCACCTCAACCTGCCCGCTCTACGCGAAACCCACTGGTATGAATATCTGATTAGATTCGTGCTTGGCGGAGCGATGACCGTGATTACCGGCCTCATCGCTGCTCGCTTCGGACCAATCATAGGAGGTCTCTTCCTGGCTTTCCCGGCAATTTTTCCCGCCAGCGTGACGCTTATCGACAAGCATGTGCGGCAACGCAAAGAGAACGCGGGCTTACCCGGAGTGCGGCGTGGCAGAGAAGCGGCTGCGCTGGATGCGATTGGAGCGACGCTCGGTAGTTTCGGGCTCGCCGCCTTCGCCGTTGTTATTTGGCTTATGATAGAGCTGTCCCCAGCCGTGGCGCTCGTTCTTGCGACAGCTGCATGGCTCGCTATCTCGATGTGTGCTTGGGCATTGCGCCGATGACTATGAAAGACGCCTATCAGCGCATATCGATGGTAGTTTTTCGGTTCTCGCCAAGTTTGGGCTTAGCGCCAGTCAGCTGAGACTTTACAAACTCGAACACGGCGAAGGCCCTGCTTGCTGGGCCATCCCACATTTCTGCGGTTAGCAACGTCGCTCGCAACACGCCGACGTTCGGGTCATCAGGGCCCTTCCACCACATTTTGTCGCTTGTCTTCCAGATTGCGGCAGCTTTGACCCGATCTTGCCCCAGATAGCCGCGG
>DASYNQ010000226.1:0-4000 GCA_036008425.1 Methylocella sp.
GCGCTGATGGACAAGCGAAAGCGCCGATTCGAACAAGGGGTCGGCGAGGTCCTTGAAATATTTGCCGAGCTTCGTCGCCAGCAGGAGGCCTTTGTAGACGATGGTGCGCGACGAAAGCGACACGGGATAGAAGCCGGCGGCACGCGGGTCGTCCAGATGGTAGACCGTGTTCGAAATCGTCTTGCGCAGAATAAAAAGTCGCCGCTCGAACACGGTCTGGTTCTCGACATGAGGGCCGCGCTGGATAAAAATCTGGCGGCTTACAGGTTCGGCCGCCCTGACGCTCTCGCCAAGACAAGTCGAATCGACCGGCGTGTCGCGCCAACCGAGAGTGATCTGTCCTTCCGCGGCGACCATTTTTTCGACGATGTCTTCGACGATCCGGCGGCCCTCCCTATCGCGCGGCAAGAACAGCGCGCCGATGGCATATTCGCCCGGCGCCGGCAGGACGAAACCGAGCTCGGTTGCCTTCTTGGCAAAAAAGCGATGGGGGATTTGAACCAGCATGCCGCAGCCATCGCCCGCCTCGGGATCGGCGCCGACCGCGCCGCGATGATCGAGATTGCGCAGAATCTCGAGGCCCATGGTGATCATTTCGTGCGACTTGCGATTGCGCATGTCCGCGACGAAACCCACCCCGCAGGCGGCATGTTCCTTGTCGGGCGAATAAAGGCCTTGCGCGGCCGGCAGCCCGGGATCTCGCCGGACCTGGCGGGGGAAGATCGAATCCGTCATTCTCTCACCCTCCATCAATCGTGCTGCCACAGAGAGGCCTCCGCGCCATCCAAGCGCGCTTGACGAGCCTACCACATCTGGCAAGAACCGGGTCGAGCAAGAACCGAGCCACGCCGGCTTTCAAGGCGCTAGTAACAGCCGCGCCGGCATGGTGCTTCAGCTTTGGATTGCGTCGATTCCGGACGCGGAGGGGGCGCCATCGGCGTTGCCCCAGCCCACATAGTCAGCAACGCTGTCCTAAAGATTTAAGATCGCAGATTTTTGGGGCTTTAACAAGCATTGAAAATGATCGTTGCGAACCGGCGCGCGGCCGCGCAAAAAAGGCGGCCGCAGCGCCCCTGGGATTGCCTCGCACCGGCCGGATGCGCCGGACTTCGCCCGTGGTACCAACCGCGCCCGCGCAACCACAAGGACAGCCAAGGGATCCGGCTATGCACAACCTGGGATCAGCCGACGGGGCGAGCAATTGCGCGCTCAGCTATCCGTAAAGGAGAATCGGCTACTATTATCCTGAGTCAGATAGACCACGATATTCTTTTGTGTCTCAACTCTTATCTCATCAGTAAGATTAAATTTCTGGGATATTATCTGAGCTGTTACTTTATATATTTCAAACCCCGTATATATTATTATTCATTCAATGTTCGTTATTTTTGTGGCGGACGCGTATAATTTGTTTCACGGACTGTCCCAGCATCATTAACATTCTGAAGAGCGTCAGTGAGCGCCTAATACATAAACGTCGTCCGAGGTGGCTGTGCTCCGCTGCCTTCGGGCAAGCGCCGCGAACCTTCGAACTCGCGCGGCGCGACGTTGATCGGCATCTGGTTGACGGCCCAATTGCCGCGCCGGTCTTTCGTCATCGGCGCCTTGCCAACTGGGAAGCGTCGGTTCCTTGCCGGCGAAACCATGCCGGCGCGGGTGTTCCATCGCCCCTTTCGCCAACTTGCCGCCGTGACAGCTAATCTTGCCTTTTGTCTGGCCCCGGCGGTGCGCCGTTCGATTGTTGCCGCTTCTGCCACTCTTTCCGCGCGGGCGGGCCGTCCGCCGTTCGGGCGTCGTTTTCCATCATCACGTGCTCAAAGAGGCGCGATTAAAGAGGCAAGGCAGAAACTTGTCGCAACGCGCCGTCCTATTTGCCCGCGCTTTGATCTTTGCGCGCGCAGGACTCGCGGTGGGTCGGATAAGTCTGTTCATGGCGTTGCTTTCACCCCGCGCCGACAACTATCGGCTTAAGGCTAGCAACGCCGGTCCTCCACTTTCAACAATGACCGCGACATTGCGCTGTCTCAAAATGAAACATTCCAGTCTCTCAACTTCTGCAACAAATTGTTGCAATTTGTTTGTTGTCGAAACCAGGCTTTTCGGATTCAAAGCTTGTGACGTGTCCGTTTGTGCTCTTTCTACAAGCGTTCCGGTTGCTTTCGCGAAGCAGCGCGGCGGGCGCGACAGACAGTCCGGACAAAACGGCCGCTCCAAGCGAAAAGACGCATGGAAATGCGCGGGCGCAGCGGACCGGAAGCGACCGTGTCACGGGGGCTTGGCTATTGGTTTTCGTCGATCTTTTCCGAATTGGGTGCGAGACCGGCTTGCTCGCCGCCGCGTGCGGGCTTCTGTTTGTTGGCGGCGGCTTTCTGATTCTCATCGGCATTAATATTTTTGAGCAAGTGACCGGCAGGCTGCTCGGCAAGCCGCTTTCGGCACCGGTGGTTAGCGAAGCCGGTCTTCCCCATGTTCTCGTGCAAATCCCGGTTTTTAACGAACCCGCAATGGTCGCGGATAGCTTGCGATCCGCCGCCGCGCTCGATTGGCCGCGAGAGAAGCTGCATTTCCAACTTCTCGATGACAGCACCGACGAGACGACCGCGATTGCCAACGCTGTCGTTTGGGAGCTGCGCCGGCAAGGCTACGATATTTCGCATCTTCGTCGCCCGGGGCGGCCGGGCTACAAAGCGGGCGCCTTGGCGGCTGGCCTCGTTCACTCGAATGCCCCCTATGTCGCCGTTCTCGATGCCGATTTCCGGCCGCCGCCGCATTGGCTGCGGGTGATCGTCCCGGCCTTGATCGCCGATCCAAGCGCGAGCTTCGTGCAATCCCGTTGCGAATTTGCAAACTACCGGACGAATTGGCTGACCCGCGCGCAAGGTCTGATGTTCGACGCCCATTTCGTCATGGAGCAAGCGACGCGCTTTCGCGCCGGCTGGCTGTTTCAATTCAACGGCACCGGCGGGGTCTGGCGCCGCGCGGCGATCATGGCGGCCGGCGGTTGGTCGGGCGACTCGCTCTGCGAGGATCTCGATCTCACGGTGCGAGCCGAAATTGCCGGATGGCATGGTCTTTTCGCGATGGATCCCCCCGTGCCTGGGCTCGTTCCCGAAAAGGTGTCGCATTGGCAGGTCCAACAGCGACGCTGGTCGAACGGCTTTGTGCAGGTTGCCCGCAAGCTACTCAGCGAGGTCTGGATGGCGAACTGGCCGGTTTGGCGAAAGCTGTCGGCGAGTTTTCTCATTCTCATCCAGACGTTTTACCCTTGCGTTGCGCTCGCCTGCCTTTCCTTAGTTCTATGCGCGATCACCCGGGGCGGCGATCTCGCCCCCTACCTGCCAGTCATCGCAACGATCGCGGTCGTGGTCCTGATCATCGCCATTGGGATGACGCTCATGCCCTACATTATTTTGCGGCGGGGCTCGCTTTGGCGCTATCTCGCGACGCTCGCGTCCCTGACCCCGCTGATGATCTATGTCAGCGTCTCCAACGGGCCGTCGATCTTAAAGACCGTTTTCGGGGCGACCGAGACCTGGAAACGCACGCCCAAGGTGGCGCCCCTCGCGGACGTTTCGCCGACACCGGATCAGCTCAACGAGGTCTGATAACCGGCGCGGCGGTGCTGCGATCGACTCGCGTGTACAAAGTGAATTGCGGGTCGAAGATGAACTTGACCAACAGCCCACTCCACGATTTATGCGTCTTGAGTCCGGCGTAAAATTCCGGCGCCATTTGCTTCAGCTGTGGCAGCCGCGACCAAGGCACGTCGGGAAAATCATGGTGTTCGTTGTGATAGCCGATGTTGAGCGCGACAAGGTTCAAGGGACCGTAATAATCAAACGTCTCCTGGGCCGGATCGGAGGTAAAATGCTCCTGGAGCCAGCGCGCGCCGAGCGGATGCAAGCCTCCGACCGAAAACCAGAAGGACGCGAAAAGATAAACAAGCGCATTCGGGCCGAAGCAGGCTAAAACAACGAGATCGTAGAGGAAAACGCAACCG